>NZ_JAVMKF010000181.1:0-4166 GCF_031732815.1 Accumulibacter sp.
TGAAGGCCCAGGTCAAGGCGCTCGGCATTGCCGATCGTGTGCGCTTCCTCGGCCAAGTGCCGGACGTTCGCCGGTATTTCTCCGCATTCGATCTGTTTGCGCTCAGCTCAGATCACGAGCCCTTCGGCATGGTGCTGCTCGAAGCCATGGTCGCCGGCGTGCCGGTGATGGCCACCGACTGCGGCGGCGCTCCGGAAGTCGTCGCCGATCCGGCACGGTTGTTCCCGCTGCGTGACGCGGCGGCGCTGGCCGACAAGCTCGTGACCTTCTTCGCGTCGGCACACGCTGCCGACAATGCCTTCGAGCGCTTGAGCCGCCATTTTTCGGATGAAGCCGCCCGGCGGCACTTCTTTTCGCTGCCAATGGTGCGGCAGGGATTGGCGGCATGAGCGCGACGGCAGCGAAGGCCAGCATCGCGCTGGTCGCCTTCAGCTCGCTCGGCGACGGCCTGATCTACCTGATGATGGCCGAGAACCTGCGCCTGAATGGTTTTGCGGTCACCTACTTCGGCAACATCGGCTACCAGTTGCGCGCCTGGCTACCACAGTTCGAGATCTGCCCGTATCCGGCCGCCGAGGAGATGGATGCCGCGCTCGCCGATTTCGACCTCGTCATCATGAGCCCGCCGCAGTTCCTGCGCGACCGGATGGACCCGGCGACGACCGATGCGATGCGCCGCAAGTGGCTGCTGATCTGCCAGAAGACGCCGGACGACTGGCGCTTCGACCTGACCGGCACGAAGCGCGCGACACTCGCGCCGGAAACCTTCGCCGCACTGCAGGGGCTGCTCGACTGCGGCGGTTCCATCCGTGATCGCGACTACACGACCGAAAGCGTCGTCGACATCACGCTCGAATACATGCAGAAGCGCATGGGGCTTGCCCAACTGACACGGACCGTGGCACTGACGCCGCCGGCCGGACTGCAATTGCGCCGCCATCCCCGGCGCATCGTCGTCAGCCCGGATTCGGCCTGGCCGCAGAAGAAGGACTGGCCGCCGCGCGCCTTCCTCAAGCTGTGCCGCGAACTGCAGGCGCAGGGTGACGCGCCGAAGATCGTCGTCGCACCCGCCAACCACGAGCGCTGGCAAAAGATGCCCGGCAACACTTTCGAGACACCGGTCTTCCACGACATCGGCGAACTGGCGGCCTATCTCTACGAGTCCGGCGCCGTGATCGCCAACGATTCGGGCAACGGCCATCTCGCGTCCTTCCTCGGCGTGCCGGTCGTCACCATCTACCGCAAGAAGAATCCGGCCTTCCACTGGCGGCCCGACTGGGCGCCTGTCCGAGTGGTGTGTCCGCGCCTGACCCTGCCCGGCTTCCGTGGCGAGATCTGGAAGCCCTTCGTCGGCGTCGGCGACGTCCTGGCCGCGCGGAGGGCGCTCTCGTGAACGACATCCGGAAGATCCTGGTTATCGACGGCATCGGTGGCGTACCGCTCGGCCGCGAAATCTGCGAAACCCTGGTCGAACTCGGCGTCACCGCGACGCATTTCGACTGCCTGCAGGCCCCGCGCCGCGCGTTCTATGGCGCCCATTCGGCCTATGCCAAGCTGCGCAACCGGGGCACGGACCGCGATGCCTTCTACTTCCTGCCGAAGCTCGTCGAACGCGACCTGCGCGGGCTGATCGCGCGCGAGCAGCCAAGCCACATCCTCGTCGTCGGCTTCATCTACAAGTTCTTCGACCCGCAGCTGCTGCGCCGGTTGGCCGACGAGGCGAAGGCCGGACTGTTCCTCTACGACACCGACACCTGCAACCTCTACGACCGGCGGCGCGAGTTCATCTTCTTCGTCGAACAGGAGCTGCCGGTGTACGACCGGATTTTTTCGTGCTCGGCGGTAACCACGCGCTTCTTCCGTGACACGCGCGGCCTGGACGCGGTCTTCGTTCCGTTCGCCGCGAAACCGGTCACGGTCTGGCGCACGGAGCAGCCGATCGACACGCTCTTTGTCGGCAGCGGCGACCTGCGTCGCATCTTCCTGCTCGAAGGCATCCGCGACCACGTCACGGTACGCGGCAACCGCTGGCTACGCAATTTCCCGCTGATCTCGGCGCCGCTGCGCGCGCGCATTGACGACCGGCCGGTCTGGGGCGAGGAACTGCACGCCTTGCTCAGCCAGTCGAAGATCGTGCTCAACATCACCCGCACCGACTTCTACGGCGCCGAGACCGGCATCAACCTGCGCATCTTCGAGGCACTGGCGGCGGGTTGTTTTCTGCTCACCGACCATTGCGACGAACTGGGCGAACTGTTCCGTATTGGCGAGGAGATCGAGACCTATCGTTCCTCCGGCGAACTGGCCGAGAAAGTGCGCCACTACCTCGCCGATCCGGACGCACGTCAGGCGATCGCGGTTGCCGGACATGCGGCCTTCCTCGCACACCACACCTGGAAATCCCGACTACTGAAGCAGCTGTTGCCAGCCCTACCTCTGCTCGCACCATGAAAACACCAACACTACCTCCGCGCTTGCTCTCACCAACAAACGTCACGGTCGTGCTCAGCTTTATGCTTTCGCTCGTCGCACGTCTGGGCAGCGAGGTCAACCGTGACGGCATGCTCTACATCGCTACGGCACAGGCATTTCTGGATGGCGGTTTCACGGCGGCAAAAGCCAGTTTCGCTTGGCCCTTTCTTTCGATCGCGATCGCCCTGGTTGCAAAAATCACTGGGCTCGGACTAGAAAACGCCGCCTATCTGTTGAACGCCCTGTTCATGGCGGGCACTTGTGCGCTGATTGTTGCCTGCGTATCCCGTCGATCACCTGAGATAGCCTGGCCTGCCGTACTGGTCGTACTTTCACTGCCAGGCGTCAACGAGTATCGTAATGAACTACTTAGGGAATTCGGTTGCTGGTTTTTCATTGCCCTCGCGTGGTGGCTGGCACTGCGGTGGGAAGATCGCCCACGCTGGACTGGCGCAATTGCAGTACAGGCTGCACTGGCCTGCGCGGCATTGTTCCGTCCCGAAGCACTCATTTTGTATGCGTCATTGATAGCATGGCAGTTTTTCGGCGCGCCGCGATCAGACCGCTGGCGACGGCTCGCAATGATTGCACTGCTTCCCCTTGTTGCCGGCGTAGCCCTTCTCGCAGCTTATTTCAGTGGTCAACTGGGAGGTCGTCTGGGAGCTGATCTGGGGCGATTCAGTCTCAATCGCTTCGATGAAAAAACATCTGCGCTCGCTGGCTCTCTCATCGAGTACGCCCGTGGACAAGCGCGGAGTATTCTTTTATTCGGCTCGCTTGCGCTGATCCCTGTAAAGCTAGTTCAAAAGTTCGGAATTCTGCTCCTGCCGCTCGCCTATGTTGCGCTATCAGGAAATATTAAGGAACTGCTTTGCCGCCACGCGCTGTTTGCATGGGGAATCGTTCTGCATCTTCTGGTGCTGTCGATTTTCGTACTTGACCTTCAGTTTCTCGCCGGTCGCTACGTAGGTCTCATTCTCCTTCTGGCAACACCGTTCATTGCTGCGGGCCTGCATCGACTGATCGAGCGGTATCCGCGATGGCGACTCGCCGTTTTCAGTGCTGCAGTACTTCTAGCATGCGCCAACGTCATTTCGACGGGACCTGGCAAGGGACATTTCGCGGAGGCTGGGAAATGGCTAGCAACCAACGCAGCGTCCAGTCGCGTCTACATTGACAGCAGCAGAACCGCCTATCATGCCGGCTGGTCAGGAGCATCTCTTGCCGAAAGGAACCGGCGGGAGGCGATTCGAGATGCAATCGATAGTGGTGAGTTCGATCTCTTCGTGCTTGAGCTCTCCCGCAAGGACCCTCCATGGAACTCGGATTTCTGGACGAGCAGCGTTGTCGTTCTTAAGCGTTTCGAGTCCCGCAACGGGGACGCCGTCATCATCGCACGCCCAAGCGAAAGAACCCCACGCTGATCATTGTAGCAAGCTAGGCATGATCGCCATTCGCGACACACCCCACGTGTCACCTACCCGCCTGCTGGGTTTGTTGAATCTCTAAGTGGCAGCTTAGCACGTGATGATACAGGGCGTAGCTAGGCAGCGGCTGCCCTACCTTCAATCAGCGCCTCGCGCCTGAGAGCAGCCGTTTCCACGCCTTGCGGCCAAAGCGCCGCTTGGCACTTACCTTGAGATCATACGAAAGGAAGTGCCAGCGTTGCCACCAGTGCAATTGCTGACGCAACG
>NZ_JAVMKF010000182.1:0-4146 GCF_031732815.1 Accumulibacter sp.
CCTTTGCCTTCTGCCGCGCGCAGCGCTTCGTACGCCAGGTCGAGTTCCAGCCGGCGCAGCAGCGTGCTCTTGCCGCAGCCGGGCGGGCCGAGAACGACGAGTGCCGGCGCGTCGGCCGCGGCCGCGAGCACCTGGCGCAGATCGTCGAAGCTCTGCGGCTGCGCCTGCCAGCGCATGCCCTGCGCGTCCTGCCCCTGGTCGAGCAGCAGCGTCAGCCGCGTGAAGCGCCTGTTCAGCGCGTAGCGCGGCTGCGACCATTCGGCAATGCGCGCCAGTCGGTAGTCGCTCAGCGTGCGCGGCGAAGCGGCGAGGATCTCGTGCAGCACGGCTTCGCTGATTTCCGGCAGCTCGCCGCCGTCGATGATCGCCCGGCGCAGCCCGCTCAGCGGAGCGCGCGCAACGCCGGGGAAAGCCGGCGGCGCCGATGCGGCAGCGCCCGGGAATGGCGGCGCCGTCGGCGGCTTGCGCCGCCCGCGTTCGACTCCGGCGAGCAGCTTCGCGCGCGCTGCCACCTCGTCAGCACCGACCAGATCGAGGTAGACGATGGCAGCGAGCAAGCCATCCGGCCGACAGTCGCGCACGCGCACCGGCAGCAGACGCTGGCGACCCGCCGCGAAAGCGCCTGTCCATTCGGCCTCGGTGAAGCCCGAAGCGAAGTAGGCCTCCGACAACACGGCAATCGTGCGCTCGGCGGTCTGCAGCGCGCGCTGCATCGCGCTGACGAAATTGCTCCCCGGGTCGAAGTCCCACGCCTGAATCAACGTCTTGTAGCCCGCGTCTTCGAGCTGCCAAGCAATCCACTCGGCCCACGCGCGGTCGGCCTGCGTGTAGCTGACGAAGAAGTCGATCGGCGGCGTCGCGGCGCTGGAAGTCATCGTGGGCTCGGGCTGGGCGGTAGGCGGAAAGCCGAGAAACTGGCCAGCGCTGCGCGCTGCTCGGCAATGCCGTCCGGTATCGTCCGCTCTCGGCGAGCGATGCCGGGAGCGATGATATTAGCCCAAAATACCCGTGCTGCGGAGAGGACCGCCAGGCCAGTCGCGCGTCATCGCGCGATCGTCAGCGGCGCGACGACCAGCGCGGCACCGCGGCCGCCGGCAGCAGCTCAGCCGGCGACGTGCGCCTTGCGACCAAGGTGGAAAAAGTCCATCAGCTCCTGCAACTGTACGGCCTGCGCGCCGAGTTCTTCGGCCGTCGCGGCGAGTTGCTCGGAGGCCGAAGCGTTCTGCTGCGTTGCCTGGTTCAAGTGGCCCATCGCGCTGCTGATCTGGCCAACCCGCGTGGACTGCTCGTGCGACGCAGCGGCGATTTCGCGCACGAAGTCGGACACCTTGCGGATCGACGGCACCATTTCGACGAGCAGCGCGCCGGCGCCTTCCGCGAGGCCGACCGAATCACGCGCCAGCCTGCCGATTTCCTGCGCGGCAACCTGGCTGCGTTCGGCGAGTTTGCGCACCTCGGCGGCAACGACGGCGAAGCCCTTGCCGTGCTCGCCGGCGCGCGCCGCCTCGATCGCTGCGTTGAGCGCCAGCAGATTCGTCTGGTAGGCGATGTCGTCGACGATGCCGATCTTGCCGGCGATGCTCTTCATCGCCTCGACCGTGCGAGCCACCGCCGCACCGCCCTCGCCCGCCTGCCGCGCAGCGCTCGCGGCCATGCCCTCGGTGACTTTGGCGTTCTCGCTGTTGCGCACGATCGCGGCGCTCATCTCTTCGATGCTGGCACTCGTTTCCTCGGCCGCCGCCGCCTGCTCGCTGGTCGACTGCGAGAGCGAAACGGCGGTGGACGACACCTGGCCGGAGGCGTTCGATACATTGTCGGCGGCGGCGAGCACTTCGCCGATGATCGTGCCCAGCTTGCCGACCATCGCCTGCATCGCCGTCAGCAACTGGCCGAGTTCGTCCTTGCCATCCGCCTCGATGCCGACCGACAGATCACCCTCGGCGAGCGCGCCGGCAACCCGCAGCGCGCTGTCGATCGGTCGCGTGATCGAAAGGCAAATCCAGGTCGCCAGCACGCCACCGAGCAAGACCGCCGCCGCGGCCAGGCCGGCGATCAGCACGTGCGTCGAGGCGACCAGCCCTTCCGCTCGCCGGCTGACCCCCTCGGCGCGCTCATTCTGCTGCCCGACGAAATCGCCGATGGCTTTCAGATAAGCCGCTTGCGCCGGACGATAGTGCTTGCCGAAATGGCTGACCGCCGCCTCCCATTCCTTCGCCTTGATCATCTCCTGCAGCTTGCCGGACATCGCGTTCGACGCCGCCCGCGCCTGCACGATCGCCGCCAGCGCTGCCTTGCCCGCCTCGCCATCGCGCAAACCGGCGAGCGTGTCGATGATCTCGGTCGCCCGTTTGCTCGCTGCCGCGCGTTGCTCGAGTTCGTTGTGACTCGCCTCGTCGTTGCGCAGAATCAACATGTTCAGGCGCGACGCGGCAGCCACATGCACGATGTCGTTCAGCTCGTTGGCCAGCCTGACTTTCCGGTTCTTGTCTTGGACCAGATCGCTGATCTCGGCCTGCAGGTCGCCAACACGCTTGAAGCCGATCCCGGCGACGCCAAGCAGCAGGATGAGTACGGCAGCGAAGGCAGCTCCCAGGCGGGTACCCAGATTGAGATTGCGGAACATCGATATCTCCCCCGGTCAAAGAACGCGAACACACCCGCCGCGCAGCAACGGCGGCAGGCGATAAACGCGCTACGCCCGAGACCGGGAGCCAACCCCCCGGCAAAAAGGGCACGCCAGCCAGCAAAGGCGACGACGAAGGCGAAGCCGCTCGATGCCGGCACGCTCAAGCCGCGGACTGGACGGCCAGGCCGAAACTTCAGCCAGCCGGCGTGCACGGACTACGCCGCTTCACCGGCTCTCGCCTTCCGTTCGCGGGCGTCTCCGGCTCTGCCGGGAGGGCTCCACACGCCATGCTCGCTGCTCGCCCGGCGGCGGGGAAAACCGCCTTTTCCCCGCCGCACCGGCAGCCCAACGGTGTCAGCCGGCGCCGCCCCCAGCCGTAGCGCTCACCGAACAAGCGTAACGAGACCAAGGGGCTTGCACCATCCGTAGTTTTTCGGAAAGCTCAGTGGAAACACGCAGAAAATCGCCCGCAACAAGGCCGGTGCCCGCCCTCCGAGGCAAATTGGCTCTCGCCGCGCGCCGTTCGCGAGTGAGTAAAGCCGACGCGCGTCGTTCATACCGGCGCGGGCGCTACGCGCCCGGTAAAAAGCCGAAAAGCGGAAAAGCGACGCCGCTGCGCGGCGACAGAGGAGCAGAAGATCAGAAAATCAGTGATCAGCGTTCCGGTGGGCAGCGGTCCAAAAGGATGGGGGACACACACACCACCCGAACGCCAAGGACGTTGATGCGGAGCCCGGGATGGTTGAGGAGGCGGTAAGCACAGCGCGCGAGGCCGCGGTAGTTGAACCAGCCGCCGCCGCGCACCACGCGCCGGGCATCTGCCTGATCCGGGTCTTCCCGCTCGCGATCGGCGGTGTACGGATAAGGCTGGTACGCGCTGCTCGTCCACTCCCAGACGTTGCCGCTGATGTCGGCCAGTCCTTCCGGCGTGTCGCCACGCGGAAAGACGCCCACCGGCGTCGTCCCGCGCACATGCGTTTCGAAGGTGTTTGCCCGCGCCGCGTCGAAGTCGTCGCCCCACGCGTAACGCCGGCCCTCTTCCCCGCGCGCCGCCGCTTCCCACTCGGCTTCGCTCGGCAGCCGCCAGGTCTGACCCGTCTGCGCCGACAGCCAGACGCAGTACGCACGCGCTTCGTACCAGCAAATGCCGACCACCGGCTGCGCCGGTTCGTTGTACGCCGGGTCATTCCAATACGCGGATTGCGTCTGGCGGCCGGATGGAAACGAGCGGTCAAGCACTTCCTCGAATTCGCCGTCGGACATTGCGCACCAGTTCTCCCAATCCTCCAACTGTTGCGAAGTCATGCGGCCTTCGGCCGGCATTCGGCGCACCGCCGCCAGATTGCTCTGCACCCACCGCCTGTTGTCGCGCCACTGCTGCTTCGGCCCGTCGGCCGTTCCCTCGCCGCGTCGCCAGGCTTGTGCCGCTTCGCCCTGCCACCAGCGCTCGTCGTCGTAGCCGCCAGCTTCGATGAACAGCCGCCACTCGGCGTTGCTCAGCGCAAAGCGGGCAATGGCGA
>NZ_JAVMKF010000183.1:0-24164 GCF_031732815.1 Accumulibacter sp.
CGTCGAAAGCAAAGCGCGGCCGGACAAAGGCGGCGATTCCGAGGTAACGCTCGCTTAGTTCGGCGCGCGCCAGACGGACTTCGCCCTGCCCACTCTCCGGGAACAGAAGCTGCGCCACTTCGCCCTTGTCGTCCCAGCCTAGCAGCACGCACGCCTGATCCTTGTCGAGCAGCAGGATGACCGGCAGCAGCGCACGGTCGATCTCTTCCAGCGCGCGCCGCACAAGCCGGCTTGACAGCCCGGCGCGCGCTGCCGCGCGCGCGAGCAGCGATGGCGTCAGGCAGCCGCCGACGAGCGGCAGGCCGGCCGTCAGGGCGGCGCGTGTGCTGGGTCGGCCATGCAGGCGTGTCAGCTCGACCAGGCAGGCGAGCAAAGGGTCGTGATGCAGAACGTCTTCGCGCAGATCGGGAACGTGCGGTCGGGTCGCGCCCGGCGCTGTCGGGGGCTCGTTGTTGTTTGGCAAGGTGAAGTCCACAGAGACGTTATCGGTCATCGGCGCGAATGCTTGAGGGGTTTTCCGAAACCGCCGGGTAGCTCGCGGCTGGACGGGTCCGTCCGGTGGCTATCCGCCACCCGGCTGCCGTCGGCGCCTGCCACGGCTTATGGTTTTGTCCTAATTCAACAGTCTAGCTCTTGCCGGGCAGCCTGTCGATGTGCCCCCTGGAAGGACGAGATGCGGCTGACTCGGGACTGTCGCGCTCGTCGCGCGAAGCCGCTCCCGCATGCTAGACTTGGCCGGTGCGGCGCTGCCCTGTGTCACAAAAGCCGGCGCGAGCGTCGACCGGCCGGCGCTGCAGCTTTCCGGCCGTCCCCGGCGGCGCGCACGCGCGTCGGTCAAGCATCTGCGAGGCGCAAATGGAATACATCAGAAACTTCCGTCTCTCCTTCACGGCACTGGCTTTCCTGCTGGCGCCTGCCACGGCTTTGGCAGACGGCCCGATCTGCAGCCGCAAGGCCTGTAGCGAAGACCCGGCACACGGGTGTTTTCGCCGGGTTGACGGCGACCTGCTGCAGTTCATGCGCTCCAATCCGGCAGGAAGTCTCGCCTGTTTGAGCGAGCAGCTTGCGCAAGGCGGTGAGACGCTGCGGCGCCTGAGCGAGTTCACGGGAATCATCGGCGCGGATGTCAAACCGGACAACGTCGACATCGTCGAGGACAAGGGTAGCTTGTACGTCGGTCTGATCGACCTCGACGACGGCGGACATGGCAGCTTTCTAGCCGATTTCCTTCACACCCTGAGCTATAACCACGTCTGGAACCCGGAAACGGTGCGCGTTCCGTTCAATCGGGCCGTCGAGGCCTACCAGCGCGGTCTGGCCGGGCACCAGCTGACCGGCGTTGGCTCGCTCAAGAATATTCTCGGCGACGCAACTGCAGGTGCGGCAGAATGCAAGGCCTTGCGCCGAAAAGCTCGCGACTGGGCAAAACCAGACGATGTCGGAAGCCGGGTGAAGCGGCAGTACAAAATCGATGGCAAGGCGCTCGAGCACGCGATGCACCGGCAGGAACTCGGCCAGATCGTCGCGCGCGGCGTGAAGCTCAAGGAGAGCGGGGGCAGCATGTGCCTACCCCGCTTCCTCTATCTGATCGCGAACGATGGCAAGGGAAAGAAGGGCGACAAATGCCGCGTCGTCGAATTCAAGGCACAAGGTATCCCGGCCGCTGCCGTTTTCGGCGCGGCTTCGGATCACGCGGCGCGGATCGACAAGCTGCTCGAGCATTACCGGCCGAATCGCAACCCAGGCACGCTACTCGAGGTGGTTCACGCGCCGAGCGGCACTTACTACCTCGAGCGCGTTTCGGCTGAAGCCCGCTTCGATGGCGCGGGCAAGCCGAAAAAGGCCGCCGACATCGCGCGTCAGCAAGCGTTTACGCTGCACATGCTGCATTGGTTGGGGAGCGCTCATAGACGCCAGAGCAGGCCGTACGCGGAGACTTTCGAGCGCGAGTTCCAGCGCGACTCGCCGGCGCTGCGCAAGCGGTTTCAGGACCTGATCGAAGCGCACGTTGTGGATATGGGCAGGCTTTCCCGACTCGGTACGCCGGGCTGTTTCTGAGCGGCAGGAGTCGCGCCGCGCCACCATTCGTCGGCGAGCAGCAACCGGCCGGCCGCTTGGCGCCGCCGCCGCATGCGGTCGCGCGGGGCTCGCCGCGCGCCGCTTACGACTCCGTCTCTACGCCTGCGCTGCGCGCTGCCGCCAGCCGAGCAGCGCCAATCCCATCAGGCTCAGTCCCAGACTGCCCGGCAAAGAAAGCACGCCCGGCGTCGCGTAGATGAAATCGTCCATCACGACGAAATCAATCTGCTCGTTGTCGCGCACCCCGTTGCTGACCAGGAAATTGTTCGGTGTCGTGATGCGCACCCGAGCGATGCGCTCGCCGGCGTTGGCGACGCCGCCGAGGAAGGATAATCCCTGGTTGCTCGCCGCGGCTACCGTCTGGCTGAAGATGCGTGCTCCCGCCGCATCGAAGAACTCCAGCGTCGTTGCATTGACTGAATTATTGTCCTCGACGTCTACGAAAATCGCGCCAAAGGCACTGGTCGTCGCCGCCGTCGGCGTACCGGGGACGAAGAAATTGATGTCGAGAATATTGCTGCCGACCTGCGCGAAAAGTTTTTGCGGGCTGAACGTCTGCAGGTCGTTCGGAAATCCGAACAAGGCTGCCGTGGTCGTGCTCCCGCTGGCACTGACCAGAAAACCGCTGCCTGGCGTGCTGAAGACGACACCGCGCGGCGAGTTGACGTTGAAGAAGTTTCCCGGTAGCAGATTCGGATCGGAGCGCCCATCCGGTACGCCGTCCCAGTTGATCTCGCGCCGCACGCCGCCGAAATCGCCATTCGCTGCGCCCGTCGTTCCGCCGCCGATGGCCGCGCGAAAATTATCGCGAGTTGGCGTTATGTCGGCTGGCGTCGGTCCTGCCGCACTGAAAGCGACGAAGCCGGCCAGTGCCTCGCCCGCCAGCCCGGCCAGCAGTGGCGCGCACAGCAGCGCCCAAGGCAGTCGCCGACCCTGCCTGACGGCTGTCCCGCGCTCATGGCAAATTTTTTTGTCACCCATTTCTTCTCTCCTCCACCGATTTTCAGGTCGAATCCCCGCCCGCATCGGCCGGGTGCCTGCGCAAAGCAGTGAGCTTCGCGCTAGTTCGGTCAGACCGCTGGCAACAGCGAAGGTTTCTTCGCGGGCAGCCAGGATCGCCCTCGCGTGGCACGGCTGGCTGGTGCCGAATCCGTCGTGTACTTTCTTCGACGACCGCGCGCCGCCACCAGAATAGAGCTCACGGCGAGGGGTAATCGCGCTGCGTGCAGTTCCGCTGGTCGGCCGGCTGTGCTACGTCAGTCAGTCCCTGCGCACAGCGATTCTCGATAGCCGACGGCCAGGCAACGGTTGCCGTTGCCGCGCTGCTGATTGCTTGGCGGAGAGAGCGGGATTCGAACCCGCGTTAGGATATTATCCTAAACACGCTTTCCAGGCGTGCGACTTAAACCACTCATCCATCTCTCCACGTGGCCGCGAGGATTCTAGCAGAAGGCCACCGGAACACCAAACGACGGGCGCAGGCCTCCGCCAGGCGCAGGCCCGCCGCACGCAGACTGTGCCCGGCGAGCGCCGGGCTCCAGACAAGCCTAACGGAACAGCCAAGGCACTTCGGCCCGCCGGCGAGCCTCGTAGTCCTTGATCGCCTGGGTGTGTTGCAGGGTCAGACCGATTTCGTCGAGGCCGTTGAGCAGGCGGTGTTTGCGCTCCTCATCGACGGCAAAGACGAGCGTTTCCCCTTGCGGCGTTCGCACGGTTTGCGCGGCGAGGTCGATCTCGAGGCGGTAGCCTTCGTGCTGCGCAGTTTCCGTGAACAGACGGTCGACGACTTCCGCCGCCAGAATGATCGGCAGGATCCCGTTCTTGAAGCAATTGCTGAAGAAGATGTCGGCGAAACTCGGCGCGATGATCGCGCGGAAGCCGTAGTCTTCGAGCGCCCACGGCGCGTGCTCGCGGCTCGACCCGCAACCGAAGTTTTCCCGTGCGAGGAGGATGCTGGCGCCCAGGTAACGCGGCTGGTTGAGAACAAAATCGGGATTGCGCGGTCGCTGTGCGCAGTCCATGTCTGGTTCGCCACGATCAAGATAGCGCCATTCGTCGAAAGCGTAAGGTCCAAAGCCAGCGCGCTTGATCGACTTGAGGAACTGTTTCGGAATGATCGCGTCGGTATCGACGTTGGCGCGGTCGAGTGGCGCGACCAGCCCATTGAGCTTGGTAAACGGTTTCATTGTCTGTCTTTCGGATGGTTGCCTGGGCGCTCCCGCTTCCCTGGGGTTCGCGCGCGCATGCTGTCACTAGCGGCGGTGGCGTGCGGCTGCCACAGGGCGCGACAGCCGCCAGGCGATGGTCGCGCGGCAGTCACGCAAGCTCCCCGTGAGCGAGTGCCCGCACGTCGACGAAATGCCCGAAGATGGCCGCCGCCGCGGCCATTGCCGGCGAGACCAGATGCGTTCGTCCGCCCTGACCCTGGCGTCCCTCGAAGTTGCGGTTGGATGTCGAGGCGCAGCGTTCTCCGGCTTCCAGCCGGTCGGCGTTCATCGCCAAACACATCGAACAGCCCGGTTCGCGCCATTCGAAACCGGCGGCGCGGAAGACCTGGTCGAGACCTTCCCGCTCTGCTTGCGCCTTGATCAGTCCGGATCCGGGGACGACGAGTGCCAGCTTGACGCCCTCGGCGACGCGTCGGCCGTGCGCTGTTGCCCAGCGCGCAACATCGGCCGCTTGGCGCAGATCCTCGATGCGCGAATTGGTGCACGAGCCAATGAACGCCTTGTCGATGGCAATCCGGCTGATCGGCGTACCGGCGGTCAACCCCATGTAGGCCAGCGCCCGCTGCCAATCAGCCTGCTTGACCGGGTTGGGCGCCTGTTCCGGGTCAGGCACGCAAGCGCCGACCGAGAGGACCATTTCGGGCGAGGTTCCCCAGGTCACTTGCGGTTCGATCGTCGTCGCGTCGAACTTGACGACGGCATCGAACTGCGCGTCGACGTCCGAATGCAGCGTCCGCCAGTAGGTAACCGCCTGTTCCCAGGCGTCCCCGGTTGGCGCTTGCGGGCGGCCGGCAAGGTAGGCGATCGTCTTCTCGTCGGCAGCGATCATTCCGGCACGCGCGCCAGCCTCGATCGCCATGTTGCAAAGCGTCATCCGCCCTTCCATCGAAAGCGCGCGGATCGCCTGTCCAGCGAACTCTACGGCGTAACCTGTACCGCCGGCGGTGCCGATGCGGCCGATGATCGCCAGTGCGAGATCCTTCGCCGTGACTCCCGTAGCAAGTTCGCCTTCAACCTTGATCAGCAAGGTTTTCGACTTGGTCTGCCAGAGGCATTGCGTCGCCAGCACCTGTTCGACTTCCGAGGTGCCGATGCCGAAAGCCAGGGCGGCGAAAGCCCCATGCGTGCTGGTGTGCGAGTCGCCGCAGACGAGCGTTGCGCCGGGCAGCGTGAACCCCTGCTCCGGGCCGATCACGTGCACGATCCCCTGGCGACTGTCGTCCATGCGGAACTCGTCCAGACCCCACTCTGCGCAGTTGGCGTCGAGCGTTTCCACCTGGGTACGCGCGATCGGATCGACGATACCGGCTGCGCGGTCGGTGGTCGGCACGTTATGGTCGGGCGTGGCGAGGATCGTTTTCGCCTGCCACGGCCGCCGGCCGGCAAGTCTGAGTCCTTCGAAGGCTTGCGGACTGGTGACTTCGTGCACCAGATGACGGTCGATATAAAGCAGCGTGCTGCCGTTGTCGTCCTGGTGGACAACATGCGCATCCCAGAGTTTGTCGTAGAGCGTGCGTGCCATGGCCGATGTACCAACACAAAAGCGTGTAGACTACCGCATTTCGCGGCGCTGATCGGCGTCAGGCAAAGCGGGTGGCGCCGAGATGAACCTCCGGCGGCGGGCGCTCAGTGCGCTTTGCGCAGACGGGCGATCGCGTATTCCATGCTGTCCGACAGAGCCCGCCAACTCGCCTCGATGATGTTTGCGTTGGCGCCGACCGTCGTCCACACCTCAGTGCCGCTCTGGAAATCGATCAGTACGCGCGTGTTGGCGGCCGTCCCGGCACTGCCACTGAGAATACGCACTTTGTAGTCGGCCAGACGCACACTGCGCAACACCGGGTAGTCCTCGACCAGCGCCGAATACAGTGCGCTGGCCAGCGCGTTGACCGGACCGTTGCCTTCGGCAGCGGTGAATTTCGTCGTCTCTCCGACTTTTACCTTGACCGTCGCCTCAGCCAGCAAGCCACGGCCATGCCGTCGCTCGGTGATGACGAAGTAATCGAGCAGTTCGAACGGACGGCGGTAGTCGGCGCGCAGGCGATGGAACATCAGCTCGACACTGGCTTCGGCAGCCTCGAAGGTAAAGCCCTCGTGCTCCAGCCGCTTGATCTGCGCGAGCACATGCTGCGCCGCGTCGTTGTCGAGGTTCAGCCCGAGTCGCCGTGCCTGCAACTGCAGATTGCCGCGCCCGGAGAGCTCGGAGGTAACCGAGCGCATCACGTTGCCAACCCGCTCCGGGTCGATGTGCTGATAGGTGTCCGGCGACTTGAGGATCGCCGCGACATGGATGCCGCCCTTGTGCGCGAAAGCCGAGTGGCCGGTGTAGGGCTGATGGTCGTCGTGCTTGAGATTGGCGACTTCGGCGACGAAGCGCGACAGCGTCGTCAGCTCGAGCAGGCGATCGTCGGGTAGTACCGGATAGCCCATCTTCAACTGCAGGTTGGGCAGAATGGTCACCAGGTCGGCATTGCCGACGCGTTCGCCGTAGCCGTTGATCGTGCCCTGTACCATTGTCGCCCCTGAGCGGACTGCCGCCAGCGAGTTGGCCACCGCACAGCCGGTATCGTTGTGGCAATGCACACCGATTCGCGCACCCGGCAGGCGCTTGACCACTTCCTGGGTAATCGTTTCCATTTCCCACGGCAGCTTGCCGCCGTTCGTTTCGCACAGCACCAGCCAGTCGGCTCCCGCCTCGGCGGCGGCGCGCAGCGTGGCCAGCGCATACTCGGAATTGGCCAGAAAACCGTCATAGAAGTGTTCGGCGTCAAAGATGACCTCGCGACCTTGCGCCTTCATCCAGGCAACGCTGTCGGCGATCATCGCCAGGTTTTCTTCACAGGTCGTCGACAGCACATGACTGACGTGATAGTCCCATGCCTTGCCGACCAGCGTCACCGCCGGAGTGCCGGCAACCACCAGTGCTTGCAGATTCGTATCGTCGGCGCACGGTTTATTGGCGTTGCGCGTTCGCCCGAAAGCGGCGAGGCGAACCGGAACGTTCAGTCGGTTGGCCCGGGCAAAGAACTCTGCATCCTTGGGATTCGAGCCCGGCCAGCCGCATTCGATGTAGTGCATGCCGAAAGCAGCCAAGCGGTTGACGATGCTCAGCTTGTCTTCAACGGAGAAGGAAATGTCTTCGCGTTGCGAGCCGTCGCGCAGTGTCGTGTCGTACAGAAAGATCGGGTTCATGGGCGGGCAGAAGGGGCAGGAAGAGCGGCGCGGGCCACGCGGCGGGATGACAGGCGGCGGTTCCCCACCGCCCTCCGGGCGCGCGCCGCAGGCTCGGCGGCTTCCGGCGCGGGCGCGAGTATCTCCGGCCCGAGCCGGTGTGTCAAGCTTGTTCCAGGGAGAGGAGCTGGACGCTGCGTGCGGGTACCACGCTTGTCTTCTCGTGCCGCGCCCCGGCGAACGGCTGCCGCGCGCTACTCTCGCAGAGCTGCAGCCAGGTGCCCTCCGGCAGGATGAAAGACACCGGAATCTCGTCGCGATTGAGCAGGCACAGCAGCGTGCGCGCGCCCGCGCCATCGGTGCTTCCCGGCTCGGCGCCGAGTTCGACCGCGAGAGAAGCGAGCTTGCGCGACTGCCAGTCGGCAACACGCATCGGGCGTCCAGCCGGATGCCACCAGACGACGTCAGGCTGGCCGGTCGCCGTCAGCTCACCGGTCAGCCAGTGCCGGCGGCGCAGTTGCGGCAGGCGCCGGCGCAGGTCGATCAGCCCGGCAACGTAATCGATCAGATCTCGATCCGCAGCCGACCAGTCGAGCCAGGTCAGTGGGCTGTCCTGACAGTAGGCGTTATTGTTGCCCGCCTGCGTCCGCCCCAGTTCGTCGCCGCTCTGCAACATTGGTACACCTTGCGCAATCAGCAAGGTGGCAAGCAAGGCCCGCTGCAGACGCCGACGGCGCTCGACGACCGCCTGATCCTGGGTTTCGCCCTCAACGCCGCAGTTCCAGGAGAAGTTGTGCGCGTGCCCGTCGCGGTTGTCCTCGCCGTTCAGCTCATTGTGCTTTGCCTGAAAGCAGACCAGATCACGCAAAGTAAAGCCGTCGTGCGAACAGACGTAATTGAGCCCTGCCTGCGGCGCGCGACCGGCCAGCCGGAAGAGTTCGCTGGAGCCGGCAAGGCGCTGCGCCAACTGTCCGACGCCAGCTTCACCGGTCAGCCAGAAAGCCCGCACATCATCGCGGAAGCGATCGTTCCACTCGCTCCAGCCGGGTAGAAAGCGGCCCAGACGATAGCCGTCCGGGCCGACGTCCCAGGGTTCGGCGATCAGCTTGACACGCTGCAACACGGGGTCCTGGCGGACTGCCGCGAGAAAGGCGCTGTCGCGCGTCAGCGCGGCCGCCAGATCGAAACGGAAGCCGTCGACATGCATCACCTCTACCCAGTAGCGCAGCGCGTCCATGACCAGTTGCAGGACGCGCGGATGGGCCAGATTGAGCGTGTTGCCGCAGCCGCTGAAATTCTCGTAGGCGGCGAGATCGTCGGGCGGCAACCGGTAGTAACTCAGGTTGTCGATACCCCGAAACGACAGCGTCGGCCCGTGGGCGTCAGTTTCAGCGGTGTGATTGAAGACAACGTCGAGAATGACTTCGAGGCCCGCCGCATGCAAGGAGCGAACCATTGTCTTGAACTCGTTGCACACTGACTGGCCGCCGACCTTTGCCGCGTAGCGCGCGGCGGGAGCAAAGAAGGCGAGCGAGTTGTAGCCCCAGTAGTTGACTCGCCCGGCGTCGAGCAGACGCTGCTCGTCGAGAAAGTGGTGCACCGGGAGCAGGTTGAGTGCGCTCACCCCGAGTTTTCGGAAATGCTCGATCATCACCGGCGAGGCGAGTCCCGCATAGGTCCCGCGTAGCGCTTCCGGCACGCCCGGATGCTGGCGGCTGACGCCCTTGACATGCACCTCGTAAAGCACCGTGTCCGCCCATGGAATTGCCGGCGGAGCGTCATCCCGCCAGGCAAACTCGTCGTCCGTGACGCATGCCTTGGCGCACAGGCGGGCATCGGCGGCGGCCGATGGAAGAAGCCCGTCTACGACTTCGCGTGCATAAGGATCGAGCAAGAAGCAGTGCGCGTCGAAACGGTGGCCATGCGCCGGCGAAAACGGGCCGTACACCCGGTAGGCGTAGCACAAGCCGGGCGCGGCGCCGGCCAGATAACCGTGCCAGACGTGGTCGCTGCACTCCGGCAGGAAGACGGTTTGCAGTTCGTCGCCAACGAACAGGCACAGCTCGACGCGCTCGGCATGCGCCGAGAAAAGCGCGAAATTGACCCCGGCCCCGTCCCACGACGCACCGAGCGGCCACGGCCGGCCGCTCTGCAATTGGCCGCTGATCAGACGCTCCATTCGAAGTACAGCGCGGCAAGTGGCGGTAAGGTCAGGTTGAGCGACCACTCGCGGCCGTGCGCCGACACCTTTTCGGCATGTAGCGGTTCTGCCCCGTTGCCGACATTGCTGCCACCATAATGGTGCGAATCGGTGTTCAGGCGCTCGCGGAAGATGCCGGGCGTCGGCACGCCGATGCGGTAGCCTTCACGGACGACTGGCGTGAAGTTGCCGACGTAGAGGATGGCGCGTGAGCGGTCGCGCGACCAGCGGATGAAGGCAAAAACCGACGTGTCGGCGTCGTCGGCAGCAACCCACTCGAAGCCTGCCGGTTCGAAATCGACCTGATGCAGCGCCGGGTTGTTGCGGTAGAGCTGGTTCAGATCACGGATCAGGCGCTGGACACCGGCATGCAGCGGGAACTCCAGGAGGTTCCAGTCGAGCGAAACGTCGTGGTTCCACTCGCTCCACTGGCCGATCTCGCCGCCCATGAAGAGCAGCTTCTTGCCCGGATGCGCCCACATGTAAGCGTACAGCGCGCGCAGGTTGGCGAATTTCTGCCAGTAGTCGCCAGCCATCTTGCTGAGCAGCGACCCCTTGCCATGCACGACCTCGTCGTGCGACAGCGGCAGGACAAAGTTCTCGGTGAACGCGTACATCATGCCGAAGCTGAGCTGGTTGTGGTGGTACTTGCGATGCACCGGGTCCTTCGTCATGTAGTCGAGAACGTCGTGCATCCAGCCCATGTTCCACTTGTAATGGAAGCCTAGACCACCCATTTCCGGCGGCCGGCTGACCATTGGCCAGGCGGTAGATTCTTCCGCGTGCGTGCTTGCCCCCGGATGCTCCTGGCCGAGGACCTCGTTCACCCGGCGGACAAAGGCTACCGCCTCGAGATTTTCGCGTCCGCCAAAGACGTTTGGAATCCATTGCCCTTCCGACCGGCTGTAGTCGCGGTACAGCATCGAGGCCACTGCGTCGACCCGCAGGCCGTCCACCCCGTACCGCTCTATCCAGAACAGTGCATTACCAATCAGATAGTTGCTGACCTCGCGTCGACCGTAGTTGTAGATGTAGGTCCCCCAATCCTGATGCATGCCTTCGCGCGGGTCGACGTGCTCGTAGAGCGCGTTGCCGTCGAAGCGGGCGAGCCCGTGCTCGTCGGTGGGGAAATGCGCGGGCACCCAGTCGACGATGACGCGCAAGCCTGCAGCGTGGCAGGCGCGGACGAAATCGCGGAAACCCGCCGGCGAGCCGTAACGCGCGGTTGGCGCATACAGGCCAAGCGGTTGATAGCCCCAGGAACCGTCAAAGGGATGTTCAGTGATCGGTAACAACTCGAGGTGGGTAAAACCCAGGTCGAGGACATAAGGTATGAGCGTCTCGGCCAGATGCTGCCAGTCGGGGTAGCCACCATCTTCCGGTCGCCGCCAGGAACTCAGGTGAACCTCGTAGATCGACATCGGAGCGTCGAGCTGATCACCCGCCGGAATCGTCGACGGTTCGACCGGCGCGGGCAGTGGACAAACGATCGACGCCGTCGACGGGCGCATTTCGGCCTGAAAGCCATAGGGGTCTGCCTTCAGCGGCAGCAGATGCCCACCGCGTGCGCGAATCTCATACTTGTAGCACGCTCCAGCGCCAACCCCCGGCAGGAAGATTTCCCACACCCCGCATTCGCGGCGCAGGCGCATCGGATGCCGCCGGCCATCCCAGGTATTGAAATCACCGACGACGCTGACGCGTTCGGCGTCCGGCGCCCACACGGCGAACGCCGTGCCGGCCACCCCGTCAATCTCGCACAGGTGTGCGCCCAGTCGTTCGAAGGGGCGCAGATGCGAGCCCTCGGCGAGCAGCCAGACGTCCATTTCGCCGAGCACCGTCCAGAAGCGATAGGGGTCGTCGGTTTCCTGCACACCGCTTTCCCATTCGATACGCAAGCGATAGGGGAAACTGTTGCGGCGGCGAGGAATGAAACCCTCGAAGAAGCCTTCCACTCCTTCGATCTGACGATGTTCAAGTACGGCAAGCTGCCGCCCGGTTTTTGCCTCGAGCACGGCAACCGAGCGGGCGCCGGGCTGCAGGCTGCGTACCCAAAGCTTGCCGTCGGCGTCCGTATGCATGCCGAGGACGGCATAGGGGTCCCCGTGTTGCGCCCGACAAAGGGCGATTATTTCTGCTGAATCAAGCATTTGAGACTTCCTTACCTAAGGGGTATTGAGATGCCAGGTGTCGTTGGCATAGTCGCGAATCGTTCGGTCAGCCGAGAATGGCCCCATCCCGGCGACATTGAGAATGGCTTTGCGCTGCCATTCTCGCGGCGTCAGATACAGCGTGTCCACGCGCTGCTGTGTCGCCACGTAGTCGGCGAAGTCGGCCAGCAGCAGATAATGGTCGCCATAGTGGAGCAGGCAGTTGAACACGTCGTGGTAGCGCGAGCGTTCGCCCGGTGAAAAGAAGCCGCTATCGATCAGGTCGAGGACTGCCTTGAGCGTCTCGTCGTTGCGATAGTAGTCCATCGGCTGGTAACCGCTTTGCCGCAGCGCATTGACCTGCGCCGTGTTGTTGCCGAAGATGAAGATGTTGTCAGCACCGACATTGTCGCGGATTTCGATGTTGGCGCCGTCTTCGGTACCGATCGTCAGTGCGCCGTTGAGCGAGAGTTTCATGTTGCCGGTGCCCGAGGCTTCGGTCCCGGCGGTCGAGATCTGTTCCGAAAGATTGGCCGCCGGCATGATCAGTTCGGCAACCGAAACCCCGTAGTTCGGAACGAAAACGACCTGCAGCAGGTCGCGCGTCATCGGGTCGTGGTTGACCACCGCAGCCACATCGTGGATCAGCCGGATGACCTGCTTCGCCATGTGGTACGACGACGCCGCCTTGCCGGCGAAGATCACACTGCGCGGCGCAAGACCAGCCGTCGCACCCGAGCGCAGCGCGTTATAGCGCGCAATGACGTGCAGCACGTTGAGCAACTGCCGCTTGTATTCATGAATGCGCTTGACCTGCACGTCGAAGAGGCTGTCCGGGTCGAGACTGACGCCGGTCTCGCGCGCAATATAGTTGGCCAGCTGCAGCTTGTTTTCCCGCTTCGCCGCCGCGAAAGCGGTGCAGAAACCGGCATCGTCAGCACCCTCCCGCAACCCCTGCAGGAGATCGAGATCGAGGCGCCACTTCTTCGTCGCCAGACGCTCGTCGATCAGTCGCGAGAGCGCCGGATTGGCCTGCGACAACCAGCGCCGTGGCGTCACGCCGTTCGTCTTGTTGTGGAAACGCTCCGGATACAGGCGCGCGAAATCGGCAAAGATGGTCTGCACCATGAGATCCGAATGGAGTTGCGACACGCCGTTGACCCGCTGGCTGCCGACGATGCACAGGTGTGCCATGCGTACCCGCTTGTCCTTCTCGTGTCCGCCGCCATCGTCGATCAGCGAGACGCGCCGCATCAGGTCGATGTCGCCAGGGTAGAGGCGCACGACTTCGTCGAGGAACTCCTGGTTGATGCGGTAGATGATCAGCAGATGGCGCGGCAAGACGCGATTGATCAGCGATACCTTCCAGGTCTCCAGCGCTTCCGGCATCAAGGTGTGGTTGGTGTAGGAGAAGATGCGCCGGCACTGGCTCCAGGCGTCATTCCAGGACATGCTGTGCTCGTCGACAAGCAGGCGCATCAGCTCGGCAACGCCGATTGCCGGGTGCGTGTCGTTCAGGTGAATGGCGATCTTTTCCGCCAGATTATCCAGCGTACCGTTCTCGGCCAGGTGACGAAAGAGTATGTCCTGCAACGAGGCAGAGACGAAGAAATACTCCTGGCGCAGGCGCAGCTCGCGTCCGGCCGACGTGCTGTCGTTCGGGTAGAGCACCCACGAGATGTTCTCGAACCGGTTCTTGAATTCGGCGGCGCGCTGGTAGTCGCCCGTGTTGAAGGCGCCGAGGTCGATCTCGGTCGGCGCAGCCGCCTTCCACAAGCGCAGCGTACTGATGCGCTCGGTGCCGTGACCCGGTATGACGTAGTCGAATGCCTTCGCTTCCACCGAATCGGCGGCGTGCCATTCGGCCCACTCGCCGTGATGTTCGGCCGTCCCGCCGAAGCGCACGGTATAGTGCTTGTTGGCGCGTGGAAACTCCCAGGGCGAACGATCCTGCAGCCAGGCCTCGGGCTTTTCCACCTGATGGCCATTGATGATCGACTGGGCGAACATGCCGTACTCGTAGCGCACGCCATAGCCCCAGGAGGGGAGACCCAGCGTTGCCATCGAGTCAAGAAAACAGGCGGCGAGGCGACCCAGGCCACCGTTGCCGAGCGCCGCGTCGGGTTCGCATTCCATCACTTCGCCGAGCGAAGGTCCCGGCCCGGAAAAGACCTGCGCTGCCGCATCACGCAGACCAAGCGCCGACAAGGCGTTGTTCATCGCGCGGCCGATGAGGAACTCCATCGAAAGGTAATACACGCGCCGCGCCTTGCTGGCGCGGTCGGCATTCTGTGTCTCTACCCAACGCTGCGCGAGCTGCTCGCGCGCGATTTGCGACAACGCCTGATAATAATCCGCCTTGCTCGCTCGCGAGGGCTCGGCCGCCACTGTGCGGACCAGTTTGCCGTCGATCTGCGAGCGCAGTTGTTCGCTATCGATCTGGGGTTGCGCGGATTCGGACATCAGCCAGGTACTCCAATAAAGTTCAAGAACAACCCTCGCTCTCGGCCAGGGCGTGAGCTGCGCCGAGCAGGGCCGGCGCCGGTGAAAGGACTACATAAGTCGGAATGGCTGCCAGATAGGCGGCAAAGCGGCCCTTGGCCGCGAAGCGCGAGCGAAAATCGGACCGATCAAAGAAATCCCCCAAGCGTGGAATGATACCACCGCCAAGATAGACGCCACCGCTCGCGCCAAGGGTCAGCGCGAGATTGCCGGCAAACGAGCCGAGCATCGCGCAGAAGGTGGACATTACCGCGCAGCACTGCTCGTCCGTTCCGGCGCGCGCACGAGCGACGAGTTCCGGATTCGGCAGCACCTCGTGCGGGCGGCCATCGACCTCGGCTACCAGGCGATTGAGCAGCGGCAAGCCGGAGCCGGAAAGCAGTCGCTCGGCCGAAACGTGACCGAACTCGCGCCAGGCAAGCGCAATGATCGCCGCTTCCCGCGCATCGGCTGCGGCGAGCGAACAGTGCCCGCCCTCGCCGCTGAGCGCCACCCAGCGCCCGTGCGCGCTGCACACTCCGGAGACGCCAAGCCCGGTCCCTGGACCAAGCACGGCCTTGGTCGCGCGCTCGATCGGCGCACCGCCACCTACCTGGCGGATGTCCGCCGCGGCCAGATGCGGCAGTGCCAGCGCCAGTGCGGCAAAGTCGTTGACCAGCAGGAGCCGGGCAAGGCCAAGTCGGCGTACGATCTCGGCGCGCGCAAATACCCAGGGCGCATTGGTCAGGCGGACGACTTGCTGATCGACCGGTGCGGCCAGCGCGATGGCTGCGGCGTGCAGAGGGGCGCCGCGCAACTCGTCGAGATACGCCTGAATCGCTTCGACCGGTCCGGCATGATCCTCAACGGCGAGAATTCGCAGATGTTGCGGTGCACCATCATCGTCGAGCAGCGCGAAACGGGCCCGTGTACCACCCACATCGGCCACCAGCATGGCCGGAGAACGCATCCCGGCGGTCGTCTTGGCATTCTCGGAAGCAGGCTGCGGTTGCAAGGCGCGATCTCCAGGAAGAAGCGGAATGGCGATGGCTGAATCTTCGCATCAATCGGGTCATTAATCAAAGACCCGTTGCGTACGCAGCGCGCTCGGCGATTGCCCGCCGGCGCCCGACGTGTTACGGTTCCCGCTCCTTTCGTCATCCGTTGGCCACCTGTGAAACGTGACAATCTGATTCGAAAACTTGTCGAGGTGGTCGGCGCCACGCACGTTCTGACCGGCGAGGACGCGATGTCGCCACACCTTGTGGATTGGCGCGGACGCTATCGAGGTTCAGCCATCTGCGTCGTCCAGCCAGGTAGTACGGCCGAAATCTCGGCAGTCGTTGCCACCTGTGCTCTGCACGGGGTAGCGATCGTTCCGCAGGGCGGTAACACCGGTCTGTGCGGTGCAGCTACGCCGAACCCGGACGGCGGCGCAGTCGTCGTCGGCCTCGCCCGAGTGAATCGCATCCGGAGCATCGATCCGGCGAACAATACGATGACCGTTGAAGCCGGCTGCCTGTTGCACGACGTCCGCGCTGCCGCTGCCGCTGCCCAGCGGCTGTTTCCCCTGTCGCTGGCGGCTGAAGGAAGCTGCCAGATCGGTGGCAATCTGTCGACCAATGCGGGCGGCGTCCAGGTGTTGCGTTACGGCAATGCGCGCGAGCTGACGCTCGGTCTCGAGGTCGTTTTGCCCAGCGGGGAAGTCTGGGACGGGCTGCGCGGCCTGCGCAAGAACAATACCGGCTATGACCTGAAGCAGCTGTTCATTGGCGCCGAAGGAACGCTCGGCATCATTACGGCTGCCGTGCTCAAGCTGTTTCCCCTACCCAGCGCAACGGCAACCGCTTGGCTGGCAGTCGCCTCACCGAGCGCGGCAGTGATCCTTCTTGGCCATCTGCAGGACCGGTTTGGCGCCGCGCTGACCGCCTGTGAGCTGATCTCGGAGACTGCACTGCACATCGTCCGCCGCCACGTGCGCACTGGTTCCGAGCTTCCCGCCAGCCCCTGGCACCTGCTGATCGAGTTGTCGAGCGGCGATGACGCGACCGCGATGCACGAGGCACTGACGTCGTTTCTCGCTGCGGCGAGCGACGACGGTCGGGTGGACGACGCCGTTCTGGCCCAAAGCAGCGAACAGGCCAGGGCGCTGTGGGCCCTGCGCGAGAACATCGGCGAAGCGGAGAGACGCGAGGGCCCCAGTATCAAGCACGATGTTTCGCTCCCCATATCTCTCGTGCCTGAATTCATCGCCCTTGCCGATCAGGCGCTTGGCGCAGCCTTTCCGGATCTGCGCAGCGTTACGTTCGGCCATATCGGCGACGGCAACCTGCACTACAACCAGTCGAAGGTCGACGCTGCCGATAACGCGGCGTTTCTCACCGCGCGACCGCAAGTCAACCGTATCGTGCATGATCTGGCTCACCGCCTGGGGGGCAGCATCAGTGCGGAACACGGTATTGGACAACTGAAGCGTGATGAGTTGCCGCGTTACAAGCAACCGCTCGAACTCGACCTGATGCGCGCGATCAAGCGTACAATCGACCCGCGCGGGCTGATGAATCCCGGCAAGTTACTGTGAACCGACAGAAAACCAAGGACGCCCTAGATGAAGCAGAGAAGAGGTATCGTTCTTGCCGGCGGCTCTGGCACCCGACTGCATCCGGCAACGCTGGCGCTGTCCAAGCAACTCCTCCCGGTCTATGACAAACCGATGGTCTATTATCCGCTCAGCACGCTGATGCTGGCTGGGATACGCGAGATTCTGATCATTTCAACACCGCAGGATACGCCGCGCTACCGCGAGTTGCTGGGCGACGGCGAGAAGTGGGGCGTCAGTCTGCACTACGCAGTCCAGCCCAGCCCCGACGGACTGGCGCAAGCCTTTCTGATTGGCGAGGATTTCCTTGCTGGCGGGGCGAGTGCCTTGATACTCGGCGACAATCTGTTTTACGGTAACGACCTGATCGCGCAACTGCGCGCCGCACATGCGCGGCACGAAGGTGCGACCGTGTTTGCCTACCCGGTCAACGACCCCGAGCGCTACGGCGTCGTTGAATTCGACGATCAAGGTCGGGCCGTCAGCCTCGAGGAAAAGCCCGTCCGTCCGAAGAGCCGCTACGCCGTCACCGGTCTCTATTTTTACGACGAGCGCGTGGTCGAGGTTGCCCGGCAACTGCGGCCGAGCCGCCGCGGCGAACTGGAAATCACCGATGTCAACCGGCAGTACCTCGCCTGGCAGGCACTCGAAGTAAAGGTCATGGGCCGGGGGAATGCCTGGCTCGATACGGGAACCCATGATAGCCTGATCGAAGCCAGCCTGTTCATTCAGACGATCGAGAAGCGGCAGGGGCTGAAGATTTCCTGTCCCGAGGAGATTGCCTGGCGCGCCGGCTGGATCGACCGGGCGCAGGTCGAAAGGCTGGCCGCGCCAATGGCGAAGAATGGCTACGGCCAGTATCTGCTGCGCATTATCGAAGAAAGGCTCTTCTGATGAAGATCACGGCAAGCGCCATCCCAGACGTTCTGCTGATCGAACCAAAGGTCTTCGGCGACCCGCGCGGTTTCTTTCTGGAGAGCTTCAACGCCAGAGTCTTCCAGGAAACGAGTGGATTGACCGTTACTTTCGTGCAGGACAACCAGTCGCGTTCGGCTGCCGGCGTCCTGCGCGGCTTGCACTATCAGATCAGGCAGCCGCAAGGCAAGCTCGTGCGCGTCGTGCGGGGCTGCGTGTTCGATGTGGCCGTCGATATGCGACGCCAGTCGCCGCAGTTCGGCCAATGGGTGGGCGTCGAACTGTCCGAAGACAACTACCGCCAGATGTGGATCCCTCCTGGCTTTGCGCACGGTTTTCTGGTCCTCTCGGAAAGCGCAGACTTTCTCTACAAGACCACGGATTACTACGATCCGGCGAGCGAGCGAACGCTCGCCTGGAACGATCCGACGGTCGGCATCGAATGGCCACTGCGCGGCGAGCCTCGCCTTTCGGCCAAGGATTTTGACGGTCAGCCATTGGCCGCCTGCGAAACTTTCTGAGCGTCCGGTCGCAGTTCCTGCGCCTTCGGAACCTTGCGCGACTCGGGTTCAGGGCGCAACCCAGGGAACCTCCTGCCGCTGGAACTCGGCCAGCAGCTGGCGCAATTCGGGCAGCAAGGACTCGGTCTGGGCGTTCAGCCAGGAACAGATCGATTCACCTTCGTTGCCGGGCAAGCTCTCGGCCGTCAACTGCGCGGCTACGGCCAGGTCGTTCAGATGGCCAAGCAGCTCCTGCAGGCGACTGGCCACCTGGTGATAGTTGCTGAGCGCTGGTCCGGCGAGTAAGGGACAGAAGAACTCAACGCCGTAGCGCAGTTGTTTGAACGCCACCCGCAAACGATGACGGGCGGCAGCATCGGCGGCGACGGCCACCGCTGCGCGTTCATCGACCCGCCGCGCACGTTTCTTCAGGCAGCGTGGAACGAAGGCAGCGAGCGCTCCGCTGTCCGCTTCCGAGAGGTCCACGAGAGCGGCTGAAAACTCGATCAGCAGGCGCGAATAGGCCGCCGCACGAAGCGTTTGCTGGGTATGCCGCCGGCTCTCGGCACACGCCGCGCGCGCGTTCGAGGTCAGACGGTCGAGCGTGGGCTGGTCCGGGAAAGCGGCAGCAATCAGTGGCAAGGTTTCGGCGACAAAGACGTCCCAGTTGCGCGTCTCGCCCAGCCTGCTCGCCAGTTGCTGCCACAGCGGGTCGAAGGTGGCGACAAACGTTTCTGGCAGGAGCGGCTCCCACAGACGAATCGCCGAGCGCAGACGGCGAATGGCCACCCGTGCCTGGTGGACGAACTCCGGCTCAGTGCTTGTGCAAACGCCTATCTCGTTGTTCTGCAGGTGGTTGAGGCAGGCCTGCGCGATCAGGCGGAAGGCGGCGATCGCCGACATGCCAGCGCTGGTCGGCACTGGCAAGGCCTTGCTCGCTGCCAGCGGCAGATTGGCGAGCAGGCGGTAAGCGCGCTCCGATTTGCTGCTCGCTTCCGGATGCAGATGCAATCCAGCCTGCAAGGCGCGCGCAATGTCGAAAAGTCCGTTCAGCGGGCCGGCCAGCAATTCGATCTCGACTTCGCAGATCGCCTGCTTCTGGTCACCAGCCTCGATCCAGCCACGGTCGAGCGCGACCTCGCAGCGGCCGCCGCCGGGAGCGTCAAGCACCCAGCTCTTGCGCCAGAAGCGCGTGGTGAACAGGGGCTGCAGTTGGTCACGAGCGGCTTCCAGCGAACTGCGCACGCGTTCGTCGTCGACCTGGGAAAAGTCGAATCGCCCGCGTTGACCTGGTACTTCCCACTCGCCGCGCTGCGCCAGGCCGGCGCTGACCAAGGCCACCGTCTTGACGCTCAGCAACCAGTCCTGCCCCTTGCGGCGATGGCGCACGACGACCCGCTCGCGCTGCAGGCGCCGGTCTGGCGTATCGTAGTAGATGTTGACCAGGAGCACCCTCTTTGACTCGCTGCTCAACAGCAAAGGGTGTCGCGAGAACCGACTCGCGGCGCGCGGTGACAAAGAAAGCTTGATCTCTGTTTCGGTTGCCATGCAGAACCCCCCCTGCGGGGAAGCACGCGCGTTCCCCGAATACCGTCTGAATGCCCTCTTGTTTTCTTCCACTTTGCAGCCGGCCTGCGCGTCCCCTGCGCCGCTGCCGGCAACCCGCCAGAGACTCCTGGCCTAGCCCATCTTCTCGATCAGGTGTGCTTTTAATTGCGCTCGCCCGGATGGGTTGGCCAGCGCAATAATCGTGTTGCCCGCCTGGATCACGTGGTCCACTTTCGGATTGAAGACCCAAGCGCCGTCTTCCTCGCGTACGGCAAGCAGGATGTAGTCCGGGCTGCGCAGACGCATCTGGCCAACCGGCGTTGGCGGGAAAGTGGCCGGAACCGGTACCTCCTCGACGCGTACATTCTTGTCCGAGCGCATCATTTCATCAAGGAAGCTGACCACATGCGGGCGCACCATTGCCGAGGCCAGGCGCATGCCGCCCGTAAAGTCCGGCGAAACCACGACATCCGCGCCCGCCTTGCGCATTTTTTCGACGTTGCGCAGTTCCTGTGCGCGCGCCACGATGCGCAGGTTCGGATTGAGCTGCCGAGCGGTGATGATGATCATCAGATTGCGTGAATCATCGCCAGTCACGGCAAACAGGCCGCGCGCATCTTCGATGTCGCTCGCCTCCAGGAGATCGTCATCGGAAGCATCGCCCTGCAGATAGAGCAGGCCGGGATACTTGTCGAGGTTCTCCTCAAAACGCTCTTCGGCAATGTCGATGGCGACAAAATGCCGACCGGTATTGTGCAACTCGCGGCCGATGCTGCGTCCGACTCGGCCAAAGCCGCAAATGATGAAATGATGCTTGAGCTTGTGGATGCGTTTCTCCATCCGTCGTCTCCGAAGGGAATAATCCAGGTCCTTCTCGAGGAAGAACACGGACAGGCTGGTGAACAGAAAGGTCAGCGCACCCAGGCCGGAAATGGCGATGATACCGGCAAACAGCCGGTCCTCAAGCGAGTGAAGGGGAATGATCTCGCCATAGCCGACGGTCGAGATCGTGATCAGGGTCATGTACAGGGCGTCGGACCAATCGGCGCGTTCGTCGGCAATCAGGTAGAAGCCGCTGGCGCCGATGGCGATCAGGGCAACGACGCCCACCCCCGCCCAGGCAATGCGTACGACGATGCGCTGCAACTGTGCAGAGACCCGCAAGTCGGATTCCTGCAGGCGGCGCATGTGGCGGGCACGCCGCGGATCGCGTTCCGGGCCTTCAGTCATGCCGGTGGGCAGGGCCAAGGGGGGGAAGGTGGGTCACGGGCAGAATGGCAGTGGACAAGAACAAGAACCTGTGGCAGGAACCAAACGTGTCATTCTTACGAGATTCGCATAAACGGCGCTCCATGTCTACGATCCTGGCGGCTGCGCGCGACGCAATGCCCGTCGCCGGTCGGCAAGCAGCGGCAAGGTTTCGCCGTCTGGCGCGGCCGGCGATAATCAGGCACGATGGCAGACGTAAGACCCAGCCAAGCTCCTCTCATCCCTGTCGATCCAGCCAACCACCATGCCAGACAAGCCCTTCGCCAAGAAAATGGTCGATTCGCGCACCGGCCATCGAATCGCCGAAAGCATCCTCGACTACGTCGGTCACGCTCCGCCCAGCGCGGAACGGCCCAGCCCCAGTCCAGCGGTGCGGGCGCAAGCAATAGCGCACGCGGCCGCGCGCCAGGCGGCGGTCACCGCCAGCAGCCTCACCTTGCCGCCCGGACCGCTCGGCTGGATGACGCTCCTCCCCGAACTGCGCACACTGTGGAAGCTGCAGACGCAGATGGTCGCCGACATTGCAGCTACCTATGGCAAGACGCACGAGCTCAGTCGCGAGGAAATGCTGTACTGCCTTTTCCGGCATACCGACGCACGCGTCGTGCGTGACCTGGTGACGCAGATCGGCCGGCGTTTCGTCGTCCAGCGTGCCTCGCGTCCGAAGTTTCGGGCGGTGGCGATGAAGATCGGCCTGCATATCTCGCAACGCGTGATCGGTCGCGGAATCGCCCGCTGGATACCGGTCTTCGGCGCTCTCGGCGCCGGCGCCTACGCTTACTTCGACACCAGCAAGGTGGCGGCGACGGCCATCGAGTTGTTCACCGGGGTAATCGACGTACACATGGACGACGGTGCGGACGACGGTGGCGCAACGGTTGACAAAGCACCGGGCAGAGGCAAGCCTGGCGCCGACTGAACGACGGCCACCGGAGGCATCGGTGGGCAGCGTTCGGCACGGGGCGGCGGGCTGCTACAATGACGATGCGGGTAATCTCCCTCGACGGGCGGACGACGACAGCGATGAACACCGGTGATAATCTCGATAACTGGGTGCGACCACGGACGGTTGTGCTGCTGACCCTGGTGCTGCTCGCAGCGCTGTGGACGGCCGTCCTTCTCTCTGCCGTGGCCGATCGCCAGGACAGCCTGACGGCAGCCAGCGAGGCGCTGCAGCGGACGAATCGGGCGATCGAGGAGCAGACCAGACTGCAGATGCGCCTCGCGGACCTTGCTCTGGCCGCCGGACAGGCGTGGCTGGACGAACATTCGGCTGCGGACCCGTGGCGCAGTCCCGCTTTCCACACTTTGCGCGAGCGCCTGTGGACAGCCACCGACTCGGCGGTCGAGATTCTCCTGCTGACTACCGACGGCAGCGTCTTCACGGCCAGCGGAGAGCCACGGGCGGAGATCGCTGCCGCGCTCGCCGAGAGCAAGTTCAGCGACCTCGTTCAGCAGGCCCAGACGACCGCACTGGTCAGCGGAACACCGCTGCGTCTAGGTTCGGCTACTCCGCCTCGTCTGCCGATCGCACGTCGCCTGGAGAATCCGGGCGTCAACGGGTACACGCTGTTTGCGCTGCTTGACCTGTCCAGGCTGGCCGCAGGTTACGACGCGCAGCGCCAGAAACCGGGCGGCTCGATCGCCCTTCTGCGCCGTGATGGTACGCTGCTCGCTGGCGCGCCGTTCGACGCACGGCGAGTCGGGCTGCTGCACGCCGACCCGCGGGCAAGCGACGAGGGGCAGGCGGGCCAGCCGGAAGCAGCGCCAGCGCCTGCCGCGCCCGCCGCGTTCGCCGACGACGACGCCGGCCAGTTTTCACTGCAGTCCCACATGCCGGATTTTGGCTGGCTGATCGTTGGCACGGTCGATCGCGCCGACGCCCTGGCGCCCTGGTTCCGGCATACCATCTGGGTCGTCCTCCTGGCGCTTGGAATGACTATCCCGCTCGCGGTCGTCGCCTATCGCTCGTTACAGCTCTTGCGCGTTGTCGCCCGACATGAAGCCCAGTTGCAGCACCTGGCGACGACCGACCGGCTGACCGGTACCTTTACCCGCCAGCATTTCGTCGAGATATTGCGCGAGGAACTGGCGCATGCTGGCCGGCGCCAGCACGCGCTGACCGTCGTCTCTTTCGACATCGACTTCTTCAGGCGAATCAACGACGGCTATGGCCATGACGTGGGCGACCAGGTACTGATCGCCTTCGCCAAGGTGGCGAAAGGGGGGTTGCGCGACGTCGACGTCCTGGGTCGGGTGAGCTCCGGCCAGTTCTCGATCCTGCTCCCCAATGCCGACGTGCACGCCGCCACTGTGGTGGCCGAGCGCATCCGTCGCGGTGTCGCCGCGATCTCGATTGCGACCGAAGACGGCAGCGTTCAGTTCACCGTGAGTGCCGGAATGAGCGCCGCGCGTCCGGGCGATCGGTCGGTCGACGAGCTCCTGAAGCGGGTCGATCAGGCGCTGCATGAGGCCGTTGCCGCCGGCCACGATCGCATTGCGATTGTCTGACCACGCTGCGCCGCTTGCCGGCGAGTGTCTGCTGGCGGCGCCCGGCCATCCCTCGCCGGGCGGGGCGTCAACGGCCTTGCCAGACGGCTTGCCGTTTGCCGACAAAGGCATCGATTCCCTCGCCGGCATCTTCGCTCATCATGTTGCAGGCCATCACTTCGCCGGCGTATTGGTAGGCCGCCTCGAGACCCATTTCGAGCTGCTTGTAGAACATCTGCTTGCCCATGGCGATGGCCAATGGCGACTTGCCGATAAGCGCCGCAGCCAGCCGCGCGATTTCTTCGTCGAGCGCTGTGCCGGGAACCACGCGGTTGACCAAGCCTTGCTGCTGCGCCGTCTGCGCGTCGATGAAATCGCCGGTGAACAACATCTCGAGCGCCTGTTTGCGGCCAAGGTTGCGCGACAGACCCACCGCCGGAGTGGCACAGAACAAGCCGACATTGATTCCCGAGGTCGCGAAGCGGGCAACGTCCGCCGCCACCGCCAGGTCGCACATCGAGACCAGTTGACAAC
>NZ_JAVMKF010000184.1:0-24107 GCF_031732815.1 Accumulibacter sp.
AGGAAGGCCGCCTGTGGATGCTGCAGACGCGCAACGGCAAGCGTACCGGCGCGGCCATGGTGCGCATCGCGATGGAAATGCTGCGCCAGGGGATGATCGACGAGAAGGAGGCTTTGCGCCGGGTCAACGCCGAGCGTCTGAACGAACTGCTGCACCCGGTCTTCGATCCGACCGCGATCAAGGGCGCGCGCACCATCGCACACGGTCTGCCGGCGTCTCCCGGTGCCGCCACCGGCCAGATCGTCTTCTTCGCCGATGAAGCTGAGGAATGGGTCAGAAAGGGCAAGGACGTCATCCTCGTCCGTCAGGAAACCTCGCCCGAAGACCTGCGCGGCATGAGCGTCGCCAAGGGCATCCTGACCGCCCGCGGTGGCATGACGTCGCACGCCGCCGTGGTCGCGCGCGGCATGGGCAAATGCTGCGTGTCGGGTGCCGGCGCGGTACACGTCGACTACCGGGCGCGGACAATGTCGGTCGGCGACCAGACCTGGAAGGAAGGCGACTGGATCTCGCTCGATGGCTCGACCGGCGACGTTTTCCTCGGCCAGGTACCGACCAAGGAAGCCGAATTGACCGGCGACTTCGGCGCCTTGATGGAACTGGCCGACCGCTACAAGCGGCTGGGCATCCGTGCCAACGCCGACACGCCGGAAGACGCCAAGGTGGCACGCAATTTCGGCGCCAAGGGAATCGGCCTCTGCCGCACTGAGCACATGTTCTTCGAAGGTGACAGGATCAAGGCGGTGCGCGAGATGATTCTCGCCGAAGACGAGACCGGCCGACGCAAGGCGCTCGCCAAGCTGCTGCCGATGCAGCGCGCCGACTTCGAGGGGCTCTTCCGCGAAATGAGCGGCCTGCCGGTGACCATCCGCCTGCTCGACCCACCGCTGCACGAGTTTGTCCCGCACGACGAAGCCAACCAGAAGATCATGGCGCACGAAATGAACGTCCCGCTGGGCGTCATCAAGATGCGCGTCGATGACCTGCACGAGTTCAACCCGATGATGGGCCACCGCGGCTGCCGACTCGGCATCAGCTATCCCGAGATCACCGAGATGCAGGCGCGCGCCATTCTCGAGGCGGCGCTGAACATGAAGGCCAAGGGCTACGACGTAAAAGCGGAAATCATGATCCCGCTGGTCGGCACGGTGCGCGAGTTCAACGCGCAGGCACGCGTCATCCGGCAGACGGCAGCGGCTGTTTTTGCCGAGCGCGGCGAGGAGATCGAGTACCTGCTCGGCACGATGATCGAGACGCCACGCGCCGCGCTGATCGCCGACAGCATCGGCCAGCAGGCACAGTTCTTCTCGTTCGGCACGAACGATCTGACGCAGATGACGATGGGCTTCTCGCGCGACGACGCCGGCAAGTTCCTGCCGAGCTATCTGAAGGACGGCATGTACGAGCGCGACCCCTTCCAGTCGATCGACCAGAAAGGCGTCGGCCTGCTGGTCAAGATGGCGGTCGAAAAGGGGCGCTCGGTGCGCCAGAACATCAAGCTCGGCGTTTGCGGCGAACATGGCGGCGATCCGACGTCGATCGATTTCTTCCATCGCGCCGGGCTTGATTACGTCAGTTGCTCGCCCTTCCGCGTGCCGATCGCCCGCCTCTCGGCGGCGCAGACAGCGATCGACAACGCCTAGGCAAGGCCTGCCGGAGGAACGGTCTGCACCGTCGCCTCCGGCGTAGTCGTATCTCCTGCGGACGCGCACCGGCCATCGGCCGCTGCGCGTCCGTCATTTTCCTGAGCAGCGAGCGACGACCAACGCGCCCTCGTTCGCCTGCCCGTGTTTCACCCGTCTGCTGCTTCTCATGAACTTTGACATCATTGCCCACGACGGCGCTGCCCGGCGCGGGCAGCTCCACCTCGCGCATGGCAAGGTCGACACGCCGGCGTTCATGCCGGTCGGCACCTACGGCACGGTCAAAGCGATGACGCCGCGCGACCTGGCCGAAACCGGCGCCCAAATCTGCCTCGGCAACACCTTTCACCTCTGGCTGCGCCCCGGGCTCGAGGTCATCGGCGCGCATTGCGGCCTGCACCGCTTCATGTCGTGGAATGGGCCGCTGCTTACCGACTCGGGCGGCTTTCAGGTCTTCTCGCTCGGCGCACTGCGCAAGATCAGCGAGGAAGGCGTGCGTTTCCAGTCGCCGATCAACGGTGAGCGACTTTTCCTGACGCCGGAAGAGTCCATGCGTATCCAGCACGTGCTCGACTCGGATATCGCGATGATTCTCGACGAATGTACGCCCTACCCGGCGAGCCAGGCGGCGACGGCGGCGTCGATGCGCCTGTCCCTGCGTTGGGCCCAACGCTCGCGCGCCAGCCACGATCAGCTCGGCAACCGCAACGCGCTGTTCGGCATCGTCCAGGGCGGCATGTACGAAGCGCTGCGCGACGAATCGCTGAGCGGACTGCGCGCGATCGGCTTCGACGGCTACGCAATTGGCGGTCTGTCGGTCGGCGAGCCAAAGGAAGACATGGCGCGCATCCTCGCGCACACGGCGCCACGCCTGCCGCCGGACAAGCCGCGCTACCTGATGGGCGTCGGCACGCCCGAGGATCTGGTCGCCGCCGTCGAGCAGGGAATCGACATGTTCGACTGCGTTCTGCCGACGCGCAACGCGCGCAACGGTCACCTGTTTACGCGCCATGGCGACGTGCGTATCAGGAACGCCCGCCACAAGAACGACCAGCGCCCGCTCGACGAGCACTGCCGGTGCTACACCTGCCGCAACTTCTCGCGCGCCTATCTGCACCACCTGAACCGCGTCGGCGAAATCCTTGGCGCGCAGCTCGCCACGCTGCACAATCTCTTCTACTACCAGGAGCTGATGCGCGACATGCGCGCGGCCATCGAGCTAGGCGCCTGGCGCGCCATGCGCGATACATTTCACGAGAAGCGTGCGCTGGAAAGGGCCAGCGCCTGAGCGACCAGTGCGCGGATCGCCCGGCGGCGCCGAGGAGGCTCGGCGCGCTCATGGCTGTCGATCAAGGCCATGATAGCGGCGCAGACGGGCGATTCCCGGCCTATAATCAGTTCGTCACTGCCATGATCAAGGCGGTGTTTTTACGGACGGAGGACATCAATGACGATTTTTGACAAGGCAAGAGAAGCGGCCACGGCGGCGGTAGACAAAGCGAAGGATGTCGCCACCTCGGCGGTCGAGGTAGTCGAAGAAGCCGGCGCAAGAGCGGTCGAGCTGGCTCAGGAGGCAGGGGCAAGTGTCGCCGAGAACCTTGGCGCGACAGCTACCCGAGTGCGCGAGCTGGCCGGCGAGGCGGTGGACACGGCACGCGGACTTGGTGCGAGCGTCGTCGATGAAGCCAGCGAACTGCTCGACAAGTCGAAAGCGGCTTTCGGCGGTAGCGCAGCAAGCGCCGAAGAAAGCGCCAGCGCTGGAGCAAGCAGCGAGGCGCAGGCCGACCCGCCGGGTAGTGGCAGCAACACCGCTGCTTGAGGGCAATTGCCCAGCACCGCCAGCGTCGCTCGGTGGACAGGGCGCACGCTGGCAAGGCTGGGCGTGAGCGCATTGTCGGCAGCCACGCCGGTTGAGAACAGCGCTCGCCAGCCGCCCGCCTGCGCTGCCGCCAGGGTTGACGGCCGATCGCCCAGCGGCCAGCCTGTCGCGGCAGCGAAGACAATCGACCTGCGACGAGCGTCGTTACCCGGGCCGCGTGTCCACGCCAAGGCTCAGGCCCGGGCAGCCGACCGTCCGGGCCGAGCCATGCACCCCTGCCCGACGATGCTCAGGCAAGCTCGACCGGCTCCCGCTCGGCCAGCGGCGGGACTTGCGGTGAGCCAACCAGTGACCTGAGCGAAGCCAAGGGAGCGAGTTTGGTCATGAATGCCTCGCCCAAACCAAACGCCGCCAGAAGCGCCCGCCCTTCTTCGTCCTGCGGCTCGATACGCAATGCGCAGTTGTTGCCTTCCGTGATCAACACGACTTTCATTTCGACCTCCAAGCCCGTTCGACGGCTGTGCCGAAGGGGCGCAAGCAAGTAGCCAGCGGCATCCCCGCAGCCCCGGTTTCCGCTGCCTGCGCCGGGACTGGAAGTCGGAGGACTCGCCTCCCGACCTTCACTGACAGTATCGGCTGGAAAGCCCGCCCAGCCCAGGAACTAATGCACTAAATGCTTGATCGAGTTGACCTTCCGACTGCTAGCCGAGGACTTCCGAGAAGACATGTCCGCGCCGGCTCGAGGCCGTGCGCGCGGCCGGCAAGCTTGGCCAATCCGCTCGCTTGACTCGATCGCCGGCATTCAACTCGCCGGCAGCGCTTGTGAGACAATCCGCCGCTGGGCGTCTGGCGCGGTGATGCTGGAACCTGGATTACCGATGGCGCCACGATCTTCCTTCACTCACCCGTACGGAGCACCCGCATGACCGACCTCTTCACGCCGCTGCGCGTCGGCGCGCTCGACACACCCAACCGCATCTTCATGGCCCCCCTGACGCGCTGCCGCGCCGGCAGCGAGCACCTGGCCAATGCCATGATGGCCGAGTACTACGCGCAACGCGCGAGCGCCGGGCTGCTGATTGCCGAAGCGACAATGGCCATGGCCGGCAATTCGGCTTTCGCGACTGAGCCCGGCATCTATTCGCCAGCACATGCCGCCGGCTGGAAGCTGGTGACCGACGCCGTGCACACCGCTGGCGGCCGCATCTTTCTTCAGATCTGGCACGGTGGACGAGCTTGCCACCCGGCACTCAACGACGGCAGAGAGCCGATCGGCGCCAGCGCGCTCGCCATCAGTGGTGATGAAGTCCATACGCCGACAGGCAAGCAGCCCTATACCGTTCCCCGCGTCCTCGCCGACGATGAAATTCCCGGCATCGTCGCCGGCTTCCGTGCGGCTGCAGAATACGCCCGATCAGCCGGCTTTGATGGCGTGGAAGTGCATGGGGCAAACGGCTATCTGCTCGACCAGTTCCTGCGCGATGGTACGAACAGGCGCAGCGGGGCCTACGGCGGAGCGCTGGAGAACCGTGCCCGGCTGATGTTCGAGGTCATCGAAGCGGTCTCTCAGGTCTGGGGAAGCGAGCGCGTCGGCTTACGCATTTCGCCCCTCAACAGCTACAACGACATCATCGACAGCGATCCGATCGGGCTGGCCGGCTGGCTGGCTGGCCGGCTGAACGACTTCAAGCTGGCCTATCTTCACCTGATGCGCGGTGATTTCTTCGGGCTGCAGAAGGGCGATGTCTTGGCGCCGGTGCGCGCGGCCTACCGCGGAGTGCTGATCGGCAATATGGGGTACACGCCCGACGAGGCCAGGCAGGCCGTCGCCGACGGAAGCGTGGACGCGGTCGCTTTCGGCAGTGCGTTCCTGGCCAACCCCGATCTTCCGGCGCGCATACGGGCCGGAGCGCCGCTCAACGCGGCCAATCCGGCAAGCTTCTATACGCCCGGGCCGGAAGGCTATACCGACTATCCGGTCTGGCCAGGTGGCGAACCCCAGCCGGGTGGCTGAGCGCCAAGCGCACACGCGCGACGCCCGCCTGACTGCCCCGCGCCAGTCGCATTCAGGCGCGGCGATGCACTTCCCGCCGACGCAGCCACCACTCACCGCCCGCGTAGGCGAGCAGCAGGACGAGTACCAGGCTGCGCGCCCAGGCGAGCTGGTCGCTGGCTGGCGGGGCGAGATAGGGAACGCCGTACCAGGTAAGGATCAGGATCAGCGGAACGACCAGCGCGGCGCGCAAGCCGAGCTTGCGCCAGGCATAGGGACGTCCGATGGCATCCGCCAGCCGCCCGAGGTCTTCGTTCCAGGCTTCGTCGCGCAGCGTCACCGCCTGATGACGAACGAGGGAGCGCAGATCGGCGGGAAGCTGGTCATCACGAGGAAGCTCGGCGCCGTTCAGCAACACGGGAATCACCCGCTTGCCCAAGCGTAGCGCGGTAGCCACCTCGCGCCGCACATAGTCAGGTTCACTGCTCGCCTGACGGGCCGCGAGTTCGCCCGCCCAACGCCTGCCGATCAGAACGAGAAGCGCGCTCGTCGCAGCCAGCTCCCCCTCCAGCCTGGCCGCGAAATCGTCGCCCGGGGCGATCCCGTCGGCATCGCGAAAAACGCACGCAGCGCCGAGCAAGGCTTCCAGGCCGTCACTCAGACGCCCCGCTTCGCCGGTACTGTCGCTACGTCGATAGCTGATGAACACCGAGTGCTGGCTCATCGCATACCTCCATTCAGAGAATGCTCAGCGGCTTCCAGAGACCACCTCGATATAAATGCCTTTCGCCGGACACCCGGCTTGGCATGACCAGCGCTGCCGGCCCGCCGTGCCCCTTGCGAAACTCATAGACCAGCGCCTGCACGCGATGCTCCGGACCATAGGAGAGCTTGCCGATGGCCGCTGGCAGGCCGCTCGCGCCACTCCTCGCCCAGCCGGCGATCTCGTCGCCAGTCGGCGCAGCGGGCGATTGTGCCCAGACCGCATCGCTGACGATGAACACGATCGCCCGATAGCTTCCGGGTGGTGCGTGCGCCAGCGCAAGGATGAATTCCAGGAGCGACAGGTTGGACACCGAAGGTGTACCCGTGCGCCAGCGGTCAGCACCGGCCATTGGCGTACCGTCTGGCTTGATCTGCTCGACGTGTGTCGCCAAGGCAAAGCCACCGGGCACCGCGTAGTAGCTCCAGTCGGCATACTCGGCCAGGCGCAGCGCCTTCTCCAGCTTGTCAGCAACGCTCGCCAGCGTCGCATCCGTTGCGTTGCGTACCCACTTGTCGGGGATGGAAACCTCAGCCGAAGCCTTGGGCGGTGGCCAGGCAAAGCGCGGGATCGGGGCTGTCACCGCGTCCGGCCTCGAACCCGCGTCGGCCACTACACCACCCGGGAGTGCCCCGACCACGGCACCGCTTTCCGCTGGGGCAATGGCGCGCACGTTGCGACGCGTCGGGCTCGCCTCGGGCGCACCACCGGCTGCTTGCGACGGCCGCTCGTCGGCCGATGGCGTCGCGCGCGGCGCAAGCCCGGTGCAGCCGCCGAGAAGCATGCAAAGCGCGATCGGCAAGAGCAGCCACCACCGGCAGAGCGGCGCCAGTCGGTGCGCCAAAAGGAACTCGTTGCGCTGCTCAGGCATGTCCTCCGACCTCCGCTGAATCGATCACCGGCCAGACGCGGCCCGTCTTCCGCCACCCGCGAAAAGCGGCCGCGAAACCTCCCGAAGTCATTATAGCGACATGCGGCCGTGAAACGCTCGGCAAACGCCGGTCAAGCTGCAACGGACAGCGGCCGCCACCGGCCTTCCCGCCCTCCCCTGCGCGCGCTGACCACGGTCTCCCGGAGCAGTGTTTTCGCGCCGGTACAAGCTTGCGCGGCGAAACGCGGTACAATAGCGACTCCCTTGCAACATTATGATTTTTCCGAGGTTTCTTCGTGCTCGTCGCCAACAACATTACCATGCAGTTTGGGGCCAAGCCCCTTTTTGAAAACGTCTCGGTCAAATTCGGCGAGGGTTATCGCTACGGCTTGATCGGCGCCAACGGCGCCGGCAAGTCGACCTTCATGAAGATTCTCGACGGCGAACTGGAACCGACCGCCGGCAACGTCTCGAAGGACCCGCACGAGCGCCTGGCCTACCTGCGCCAGGACCAGTTCGCCTTCGAGGAGCAGCGCGTCATCGATGTCGTCATGATGGGACACGCCGAAATGTGGGCGTGCATGCGCGAAAAGGACGCCATCTACGCCAACCCGGAAGCGAGCGAGGAAGACTATCTGCACGCCGCCGAGCTCGAAGCGCGCTTTGCCGAGTACGACGGCTACACCGCCGAGGCGCGCGCCGGAGAACTGTTGCTCGGGGTCGGCATTCCGGCAGAGCAGCACTATGGTCCGATGAGCGACGTCGCGCCGGGCTGGAAGCTGCGCGTCCTGCTGACACAAGCGCTTTTTGCCGATCCGGACATCCTGTTGCTCGACGAACCGACGAACAACCTGGACATCGCAACGATCCGCTGGCTGGAAAATGTGATCAACGAACGCAACAGTACGATGGTCATCGTTTCGCACGACCGGCACTTTCTCAACCAGGTGTGCACGCATATGGCGGACCTGGATTACGGCAAGGTGACGATCTATCCGGGAAACTATGACGACTTCATGGAAGCTTCCGCGCTTGCCCGCGAGCGGCAACAGAGCGCCAACGCAAAAGCCAAGGAGCGAATCGCCGAACTGCAGAACTTCGTCCGGCGCTTTTCCGCCAACGCCTCGAAAGCCCGCCAAGCCACCTCGCGCCTGAAGCTGATCGACAAGCTCCGGCCGGAAGACGTCAAGCCTTCATCACGGCAATACCCCTGGATACGCTTCGAGTTCGACGACAAGGAAAAGCTTCACCGGCAAGCAGTCGAGATCGACCGGATCAGCTTTGCCTACGCCGGCAGCGCGCGCCGCCTCTTCGACAGCTTCTCGCTGACGCTCAACGGCGGCGACCGCGTCGCGATCATCGGCGAGAATGGCGTTGGCAAGAGCACGCTGCTCAAGCTGCTCGTCGGCGAGTTGCAGCCAGCACGCGGCAGCATCAAGTGGGCTGAGAAAGCGCGCCCCGGATATTACCCGCAGGACCACGCGCAGGAGTTCGCCAGCGATCTCAGCCTGACCGAATGGATCGCCGGCTACGCGCGTGCGACGACAAGCGACGGCGACGACCTCGAGACCTTGATTCGCGGAACGCTCGGCCGTCTGCTCTTTTCCGGCAACGAGGTGCGCAAACCGGTCAAGGTGATCTCGGGCGGCGAACAGGGGCGAATGATCTTCGGGCGGCTGATGTTGATGCGCTCGAACGTGCTGGTGCTCGACGAACCGACCAATCACCTCGACATGGAATCGATCGAATCGCTGAACACAGCACTCGAGAAATACAAGGGAACGCTGATTTTCGTCTCGCACGATCGCGAATTCGTTTCGTCGCTGGCCACGCGCATCCTGGAGATTCGGCTTGACGGCAAGATCGTCAACTACCTGGGCAACTACGAGGAGTACCTCGCCAGCCAGGGTCTGGCCTGATCCCGGGTTCAGCCGCGTCGCCCAAGTTCTCGCCTGATCTTTCGCCCACCCCAGCGCGGCGCAGACCTGATCAGTCGCGCGCAACGGACAATGCCTCGCGCTGGAGCCGATGGTGCCGCCAACTACCGGCTTGCCCTGCGCTGGGCGGGTGTCCGACCGGTCGCGCGGGCCGCCCCTTCCACGCCTTGGGCGCAGGCACGGCTCGCCACCCCCGACCGTTCGGCGGAGGCGGATCAGCTCCTCGTGGGCGTCGTGCTCTGCGGCCGCTTGACTTGCCGCCGGCGCCCCGTATAATGCGCACTCTCGCAAAGCCGCTGGGTGTTGGGGCGGTCTTGCCGACAGGCGCGTAGCTCAGCTGGTTAGAGCACCACCTTGACATGGTGGGGGTCGTTGGTTCGAGTCCAATCGCGCCTACCAACACCTGGAAGAAGCCGCCCCTTTTCGTGGGCGGCTTTTTGCTTCGTAGCACCAGACCGAGCCGGGTTCCTTCTCCGCCGGGGTCCGTCGGCGAAGCGATCATCGGCGTGCTTTTCTGGCCGCCACGGCCGAGAAGCCTCCGTTCTCGCAGTCAAGCCTGTCGATCATCGTCTCCGCTTTCCCAGATCCCATACCGGCTTGCGCTGCGAGGACTGCGCGCAGCGTTTGGCAAAGCGTCTGGCTGTCGATGACATCGTGCTTCCCCGACGGGCGACGCGCACGAGCGTTCGGCCGAGCCCAATGTGTACGGATTCCGTCAACATTGGCGATTGACCCCGGTGCACGACGCCCCCTATACTCTCGCCCAAGCCGTCAAGTTGTCCGTACTTGTCCGCGCCGGGGGAAGAGAGCATGGGTCTGCGACTGAAATTCAATCTTGTCCTGCTGGTCGTCTTCGTCGGCGGGATGGGCGTCTCGGCGATCGTCTCGCATCGCCTTCTCAACGAAAACGCCAAAGAGGAAACCCTGCGCAACGCCGGGCTGATGATGGAAGCGGCGCTCGCGGTGCGCACTTATACGGTCAAGCAGGTCAAGCCGCTGCTCGATCCGCACCTCGCCGACACCTTTCTGCCGCAGACGGTGCCCGCCTATGCGGCCACCGAAACCTTCAACAACCTGCATGTCAAGTATCCGAATTTCACCTACAAGGAGGCGACACTCAACCCGACCAACCCGCGTGACCGCGCAGTCGAGTGGGAGAGCGATCTCGTCCAGCGCTTCCGCAGCGATGAGCGCCTCACCGAGTTGACCGGCGAACGCGACACACCATCCGGACGAACGCTGTACATCGCGCGGCCGATCACGATCAAGGATGCCGCCTGCCTGGCCTGCCACAGCGTGCCGGCGGCGGCTCCTGCGTCGATGCTGCGCATCTACGGCGACAGTAACGGCTTCGGCTGGCAGTTCATGGAGACCGTCGGTGCGCAGGTCGTTTCGGTGCCGATGTCGGTGCCGCTGAACAATGCGCAGCGCACATTCAACACCTTCATGTTGTCGCTCGGCGGCATCTTTCTGCTGACTTTCGTCGTACTCAATTTCATGCTTTCGCGAATCATCATCCGGCCGGTTGCCCACATGTCAGCCCTTGCCGACCGCGTGTCGACGGGCGATTTCGCTGTGCCCGAGTTTCCCGCGCGCGAGCGCGACGAAATCGGCGTCCTCGGCAATTCGTTCAACCGCATGCGGCGCAGCCTGCAAAAGGCGATGGCGATGATCGATGGCTGAGCGGCAGAGCATGGCCGCGCCAACACGCATCGGCAAGTACGAGATCCGCGGACAGCTCGGCATGGGCGCCATGGGTGCCGTCTATCACGGCTTCGATCCGGTGATCGAGCGGCCAGTGGCGATCAAGACGATCCTTGCCGAATACCTGGAGCACGTCGAATACGCTTCCGCGCTTGCCCGTTTCAAGCGTGAGGCACAAGCGGGCGGGCGCCTGCAGCATCCGGGAATCGTCGGCATCTACGAGTACGGCGAGGATGAGCGGATGGCGTTCATCGTCATGGAGTACGTGGCCGGCAAGGAGCTGCGCCGACTGATGCGCGAACGCCCGGGGCTTCCGCTGATCGACGTCTTCGAAGTGATGAAGCAGTTGCTTGCCGCACTCGATTACGCGCACCGCAACGGCGTCATCCATCGCGACATCAAGCCGAGCAATGTGATGGTGCAGGACGCGATGAAGATCAAGGTGATGGACTTTGGCGTGGCGCGCATCGAGAATGCTTCACTGACGCAGACCGGTACTGTACTGGGAACACCAACGCATATTGCGCCCGAACAACTGGCCGGCCAGACGGCAGACGGGCGCGCCGACCTGTGGGGAGCTGGCGTGATTCTCTACGAATTGTTGACCGGCGAAGCGCCTTTTACCGCTGACACCCCGATCAGCGTGATGTACAACGTGATGCACGTCGATCCCGCCCCGCCCTCGTCGATCGTCCCAGCGCTACCTGCAGCATTCGATCCGGTGCTGGCACGCGCCCTCGAGAAGGATCCGGCCAGGCGCTTTCAAAACGCGCGCGACTTCGCCAACAGCCTGGTCAGCGCCTTCCTCGCCGCGCGTCCAGCGCCCGCGCGGGCGAGCGCTGGCGGCAGCCATCTGGACGCGCCGCAACGCCCGACGAGTGCGCCGCCGGCCGGGCGAGCCGCGCCGCCCCCGGCAACCCAAGCGCCTGCCGCGTCGACTCCGCTGGCGATTGCCCCGGAGACTGTCGACCAGGTGGAGGTTCTGCTCAGTCGTTGCATTGGCCCGCTCGCCCGGCGTCTGGTGCGAACGAGCCTGGCTCAGGCGCACGACGTGCGCGAGTTCTTTTCGCTGCTGGCGGCAAACGTTCCAGCCGGCAGCGAGCGTACTGTCTTCCTGCGCCAGCTTGCCCAGCTCGAGAATTCGGCCGCTCTTCCGCCGACTACGCTGCCGGCGACAACGCCGTCGACGACTGCACCGGCGCTCTTCGATCCGTCGCAGCTCGCCTTGGCCGAGAAGAGGCTGGCCGAGTACGTCGGCCCGCTTGCCCGAGTGCTGATCAAGCGTGCCGCCAACGATTCGGGTGACATCAACGAGCTGTATCGCAATCTTGCCAAGCATATCGATTCCGAGCGCGAACGCGCCGCCTTCCTGAAAGGTCTTGCTTAGGTCACCGCCGGCGCGCCGGCTTGTGAGCACGGTCCAACGATGAGCGAAATTTCGGTTCTTCCCGTGACTGACGCCGATGTCGACGCCATCGTCGATCTTGCTCGCGTCGTCTGGTACGACACGTATCCGGCGATCATCAGCCGCGCCCAGATCGAGTTCATGCTTGCCCAGCGCTACGACGCGGCAAAGATTCGCAGCGAGTTGACCCAAGCCGGCGTCTGGTGGGATCAGGCGCGCATCGGCCAGCAGCTGGTTGGTTTTGCCTGCAGCCTGTCGAGCGGAAACAGCGAGCTCAAGCTGGACAAGATCTACGTCGACCCGCAGCATCAAGGTGCCGGCGTTGGCGCGCGCCTGATCGGGCAAGTCGCCGCGCGCGCCCGCGCCGCCGGTTGCCCAACGCTGATTCTCGCCGTCAACAAGCGCAACGAGCGAGCCATTGCGGCTTACCGCCGGCACGGCTTCATCGTGCGCGAAGCGGTTTGCGTCGACATTGGCGGCGGTTTCGTGATGGACGACTTTATAATGGCGAAGTCGCTGAATACGAGTTGCTGATCGTCGACCACGATGAAAATGACATTTGTCAAGATGCACGGGCTGGGGAACGATTTTGTCGTCATCGACGGCGTGCGCCAGTCGATCTGCCTGTCCGGCGAGCAGCTTCGTTTTCTCGCCAACCGCAACTTCGGCGTCGGCTGCGACCAGATCCTGCTCGTCGAAAGGGCGACCCGGCCTGATGTCGATTTCCGCTACCGCATCTTCAACGCGGACACTCGCGAGGTCGAACAATGCGGCAACGGCGCACGCTGCTTCGTCCGTTTCGTGCACGAGCAGGGCCTCACCGACAAGCGCGAAATCCGCGTCGAAACACGCGGCGGGATCATCGTTCCCCGCCTGGAAGACGACGGCAGTGTGACGGTCGATATGGGCGTGCCGGTGCTGGCTCCGGAACAGATTCCGTTTCCTGGAGCAGGCGCCGAACTGGTGCAGACGCTGCCCCTGAGCGACTGCGAGTCGGTGTCGATCACCCCCGTCAGCATGGGCAATCCGCATGCCGTCCAGATGGTGAGCGATGTCGATAGCGCTCCGGTCGCCCGCCAAGGCCCGCAGATCGCAAGCCATGCGCGCTTCCCGCAGGGCGTCAACGCGGGTTTCATGCAGGTCGTGGACGAGCATCGCATCCGGTTGCGCGTCTTCGAGCGCGGCGCCGGCGAAACGCTGGCCTGCGGCACCGGTGCCTGCGCCGCGGTCGTCGCCGGAATCGCGCGTGCTCTGCTGGTTTCGCCGGTGCAGGTCGACGCACGCGGCGGCAGCCTGAATATCGCCTGGCAGGGCCGCGCCACGCCAGTTCATCTGAGCGGACCGGCGGTCACTGTATTCAAGGGAGAAATCGAGTTATGAAAGCCGACGAAGTCGTCCACTATCTGCAGAACAACCCGCAGTTCTTCGAAGAGCATGCGGAGGTGCTGACCAGTATGGTCGTGCCGCATCCGCACGGCGGGCGGACGATCTCGATCACCGAACGACAGATGCTGGCACTGCGCGACAAGAACCGGCTGCTCGAAGGCAGAATGGGCGAGCTGTTCCAGCATGGTGAGGAGAACGATGCGATCAGCGAGAAGATGCATCGCCTGGCGCTTGGTCTGATCGCTACGGGAAGCTTTCAATCGGTGCTGCACACGCTGCACTTTCACCTGCGCGACGATTTCGCCGTGCCGCACGTGGCCGTTCGTCTGTGGTGCCGGCCGGCCGATGCTGCGGAGTTGCCCGAGTTCGCTGACGTGAGCAGCGAACTGCAGGCCTTTGCCGAAGCGCTGGTCCAGCCCTATTGCGGGGCGACCGGCGGTTTCGAAACTTCGTCGTGGTTTGGCGAGGCGGCGACGCACGTACGCTCGCAGGCACTGATCGCCATGCGTCAGGGCGGTGGGACGACCGGCATGATCGCTCTCGGCAGTGAGGATCACGAACGCTTCTACCCGACGATGGGAACGATCTACCTGCAGCGTATCGGCGAGATGGCTTCGGCGGCTCTGGCGCGCGTCCTGCGTTGAAGCGATGAGCGCGGCCGAGCATGCGGCGGCGGTCCGCCGCTACCTCGACGAACTCGCGCAACAACGCCGCCTGTCGCCGCACACGGTGAGCGGCTATCAGCGCGATCTGGCGGTGCTCGCCCGGCTACTCGGCGAGTTGCCCGGCGAGCCGGGCTTCGCCGCGCTGCAGCCGCAACACGTTCGCCGCTTTGTCGGCAGATTGCACGCGGACGGCCTTGGCGGTCGCTCCCTGGCGCGTACGCTCTCGGCCTGGCGTGGCTTCTATCGCTGGCTCGGCCGGCAGGGCGACGTACAGCGCAACCCGGTGGACGGCGTACGTGCGCCCAAGCGTCCGCAGGCCCTGCCAAAAGCACTCTCGCCCGACGAAGCGCATTGCCTGCTCGACGCTCAGAGCGACGACTTGCTCGAAATCCGCGATCAGGCCATCTTCGAGCTCTTCTATTCGTCCGGTCTGCGCCTCGCCGAACTTGCTGCACTCGACGTTTCGTGCCTGCCCGACATTGCCGACGGCGAGGTACGCGTGCGCGGCAAGCGCAGCAAGCTGCGCATCGTTCCGGTCGGCAGCAAGGCGCGTGCGGCCGTCACCGCCTGGGTCGAGCAGCGTTCGCGCCTGGCGCCGGCCGACGAGCAGGCGCTTTTCGTCGGTCGCCGCGGGCAACGCCTGGGCCTGCGCATGATTCAGCTTCGCCTGCAGCGCCGCGGTTTGCTTCAGGACCTACCGGCGCACGTGCACCCGCACATGCTGCGCCATTCGTTTGCTTCGCACGTGCTGCAATCGTCTGGCGATCTGCGCGCCGTACAGGAAATGCTCGGGCACGCCAGCATCGCCTCGACACAGGTCTACACCCATCTCGATTTCCAACATCTGGCGAAGGTCTACGATCAGGCGCACCCGCGCGCCAGGCGCAAGCCTGAACCGGCATCCTGAGCGGCCGACCGATGGCCGCTTGCAGTGTGCGCGCTACGCCGCGACGGCCGCTCGCTTCGTTCGCCAGTATGGGATAATCCGCCGTTTATTCAACCGGCAGCGGCGCCCCCGACGGTGCTGCAACTGACGATGCTGAAGCTGATCACCTTGTCCGCGCTCTTTCCGAGCGCAGTTCGCCCCAACGCTGGCCTGTTTGTCCGCGAGCGAATGGGACGCGTGGCACAACGCATCCCGCTGGTCGTCGTCGCACCACAGGCCTGGTTTCCTTTTCAGAGCGTCATTCGCTGGTTCCGACCGCATTTTCGCCCAATGGCTGCCCGCCATGAGCAAATGGGTGCGCTCGAAGTCTTTCGCCCCTACTACCTTTCCGTTCCCGGCATTCTCAAGGATCTGGATGGACTGTCGATGGCGCTGTGCAGTTATCGTACCGTGCGTCGTCTGCAGCGCCAGACCGGCGCCAGCGTGCTCGATGTTCATTTCGGCTACCCGGACGGTTATGCCGGAAGCCTGCTGGCACGCTGGCTCGGCCTGAAGTTCGTCGTCACCTTCCGTGGCAATGAAGATCGCACCTCGCGTACTTCCCGGCGCAAGCATCTGATGCGCTGTGCCAGCTCGGCCGATCTGCTGATCGGTGTGTCGGAACAGTTGCGCGCGCTGGGCGAGTCGCTCGGCGCGCCCAGCGCCCGGACCTGCGTGGTCGGTAACGGTGTCGACCTGAGCAAGTTTCGCCCGATCCCGCGTGGCGAAGCGCGCGCCGCACTCGGTCTGCCAGCCGATGTGCCGGTCCTGATCAGCGTCGGCGGTCTGGTCGAGCGCAAGGGTTTCCACCGGGTAATCGAAGTCTTGCCCAGGCTGATCGCCCGCTATCCCGGCTTGCGCTACCTGGTCGTCGGGGGCGGGTCGCCCGAGGGCGACAATTCGGCTGAACTGCGGGCGCAAGTCGCACGTCTGGCGCTGCAGGATAGCGTCGTCTTCTGTGGCCCGGTCGCCCCCGAGAAACTGCACGTCCACTACTCGGCGGCCAATGTCTTTGCCCTGGCCACCCGTTTCGAGGGCTGGGCCAACGTCTTTCTCGAAGCCATGGCCTGCGGTCTGCCGGTCGTGACAACGCTGGTCGGCGGCAATGCGCAAGTCGTCTGCGACGCGCGGCTTGGCATCCTCGTCCCCTTCGACCAGCCGGCGGAGCTCGAGGCTGCCCTCGAGCAAGCCTTGCAGCGTCCGTGGGACGCTGCGTACTTGCGCACCTACGCCGAGAACAACGCCTGGGACTCGCGGATCGAGTTGCTCGTTCGCCATTTCCATGCGGTCAGCGCCGGACAATCTCTCCTTTCTTCATCGCACGCTTAGGGCACCATCATGAAAATCACAGTCATCGGCACCGGTTACGTTGGCCTGGTCAGCGGAGCCTGCCTGGCCGAAGTCGGCAACAATGTCCTTTGCCTGGACCTCGACGAACACAAGATCCGCATACTGGAAGACGGCGGCATCCCGATCCACGAGCCCGGCCTGCTGGAAATCGTGCGGCGCAACGTGGCAGCCGGGCGCCTGCAGTTCACCACCGACGTCGAGCGCGCCGCTCGGTGGGGGGAGTTTCAGTTCATCGCCGTCGGCACGCCACCCGATGAAGACGGCTCGGCCGACCTGCAGTACGTCGTCGCCGCCGCGCGCAGCATCGGGCGCCATATGGACGGCTATCGCGTTGTCGTCGACAAGAGCACGGTTCCGGTGGGCACGGCCGACCGGGTCCGCGCGGCGATCGCCGAGCAACTGGCCGCACGTGGCCTCGACCTGCCCTTCGCGGTCGTTTCGAACCCCGAGTTCCTCAAGGAAGGGGCTGCCGTCGAGGACTTCATGCGACCCGATCGGATCATCGTCGGCGCCGACGATGAACGCGCGATCGATCTGATGCGCACGCTCTACGCTCCTTTCCAGCGCAGTCGCGAGCGCCTGCTGATCATGGACATCCGCTCGGCCGAACTGACCAAGTATGCCGCCAACGCGATGCTCGCAACGCGCATCAGTTTCATGAACGAATTGGCCAACCTGGCCGAGCTCCTGGGCGCCGACATCGAGCAGGTCCGCCAGGGAATCGGTTCAGACCCACGCATTGGCTGGCATTTTCTCTATCCTGGTTGTGGTTACGGCGGTTCCTGCTTTCCGAAAGACGTTCAGGCGTTGCAGCGCACGGCGCGCGATGCGGGAATGGAACTGCAGGTGCTCGCCGCAGTGGAAAACGCCAACGACAGCCAGAAGCGCGTCCTGGCAAGGAAGATCGTCGCACGTTTCGGCGAGCAGTTGGCCGGCCGGCATTTTGCCCTCTGGGGACTGGCCTTCAAACCGAATACCGACGACATGCGCGAAGCGCCATCGCGCGTCCTGCTCGATGAGCTGTTCCGGCGCGGCGCAACGGTTTGCGCCTACGACCCGGTTGCCATCAGCGAAGCGCAGCGCATCTTCGGCAACGAATCGCGCCTGACCTACGCAAGCAGCCCGATGGCGGCCTTGGCGGGGGCCGACGCACTCGCCATCGTAACCGAGTGGAAGGAGTTCCGCAGCCCGGATTTCACTGCGCTGCGCTGCGCACTGAAGCAGCCGGTAGTCTTCGACGGCCGCAACCTGTATGAACCGAAGATGATTCTGGCCGCCGGTATCGAATACCACGCGATTGGCCGCACCGGCGCCAGCTGACGACACCGGCGGGCGCAACGGCGGGAGTTCACCGTTGCGGATCGCCGAACAAGGCGTACGGCGCCCAATGGTAGGGGTGGCGCCAGCGGCCGGCACCGATGCGACCGTCGATCAGCGCAAGCTGCGCCTGACGCAAACTTTCCGCGCGCGCCGTACCATCCTTCGCCTGCGCCTCGAAGGTCGCCGTGCTGAGCGCCGCGGAAGACTCGCTGTCGACCGCCCAGTGCGTCGCCAGCACTGAACGCGCACCGGCGAAAAAGAAGCCACGCACCAGCCCCGACATGGCCCCTCCACCCTGCTCGCCGGCCGCCGTGTTGCACGCCGAAAGCAGGACCCACTGCGCATTCAGGCGCAGGTTGAGCACATCGTCGAGTTCGAGCAGCGGCGATTCACTGTCGTCGGGTGTCGCCGCCATGGCGAGTGCCGGCTTGCCTATCCCCGGCGCGTCGCCAGGCATCAGGCCGTGCGTGGCGAAGCCGACGACCCGCCGGTCGCTGAGGTCGGTTTCCAAGACTGCCCGCCGCGTCGCGCGAGCGCCGAAGAAGAGGTCGTTGTCCGGGTCGGCGCCGACTGCCGCAGCAACCGCCTGCATTTCGCCGCGGGTCTCCGGCAACGGCGACATCTCGCCGTAGCGGAAACCCAACTCGGCATCGTAGCGTCCACCAACGGCCCGGGCAGCGCGTCCAGGCGCTGCGCGCCGTTGCGCGCTGGCGGCGCCGGCCGACCGGCTGGCCGCTCCGGAAGCAATCTTGTCGCCCACGCTAGCGAAAACCGGATCGGCAAAGCCGATCATCGCGCGCGCAGCGGCCGCCGGCTGCACCCGGCGTAGAGACTGCAGGGCAGCCGCCGAGGGCACCTGCGTCACCGCCAAGCGCTTGATCAGCCAAGCGGGAACGTCGCCGGCCTGAGGCGCGTCGGTGACCAGCGCGCCCATCGGCAGGCTGGCCAGTGGCCCCTGCGTAGCGACGATCAGAGAACGCACACCGCTCAGCTTGTCACCGAAGCCGGCGAAGAGCTCGCGGTAGAGCGCGTGCAGAAGTGCCGGCTGCAGCGCCGGCTCACGCCCGACCGGATGGTCGGACAGGTCGAGCATGCGACGCAGGTCGGCGACTCGCCGAGCCAGATCGTGCCGGCTCAGCCGGCTGGCGGCAAAGCTGCTGCCGCCTTCGGGAGTCAGCAACCAGACGAGCGTCGCGCTGTCATTCGAATGGATGACCAGCAGTGCCTCGCCCGGGCCGAGCAGACGTTGCAATTCCTCCGCCCGCGGCGTCGCCGGGGTGATCAGATCGGCGTAGCCTGGAAACTGCCTGCCCAGCGCCGCCCGCTGCGCGTTCAGATTGTTGCGCGCGGCCAGCGCTTCAGTCTGCTGCGCCTTGACCTGCTCGCGCACCTGCCGCAGGCGTTCGCCGTGCGCCTTGCGTTCGCTCTCGGGCAGCGCCTTGAAGGCGTCGGTCTGCGCCTCGCGGCGCAACTGGTCTTCCCGCCCGAGCGCGCCCGCGACCTGGCTGAACAGCGCGGCCACCGCCCGTCGCTGTGTCTGTTCCTGCTCGACCAGCGTACGCAGCGCCGGTGTGCTTGCCAGGACGCGTGCCGTGCTGTCCGCCAGCGCCCGCTGCGTGACGCTCAGACTGCTGCGCTCGGCGATCTGCAGCGCGCGTTCGCTCAGTTGCGGGTCTACGCTCTCGCCGCGCAAGGCGCGCTCGCCAACGTAGCGCAGGAACTCGTCGAAGGCAATGCCAAAAACATAACCGCGGACACCACGCAGGTCGAGATCCAGCCAGCCACCGGGGTTGTCGAGTGTCGCGGCGAAGAGATCCTCGTAATCGCCCAGCGCTTGCCGGAGCTCTCCGCGCAGCAGACGGACGACGCCGCGCACGCCGGCAGCCTCCTGCGTCTGCGGATGGCGGCTGCCGTACAGGCGCGAGCGATAGCGATGCGAGCGCTCGGCCTGCTCCAGCGCTTCGTCCAGACGACCGTTCTTGGCGCCCAGCAGCGCCAGCAGACGCCAGTCGGAAGCCCGCGTGCGGGCCAGCAGATCGGCCGGCATGGCAGCGAGAAAGCTGCGGTAAGACTCGTCGGCCTCGGGCCAGCGACGCAGGCCGATCAGTGCGCGCACCATCTCCTGCCGCGCCAGCCAGCGCGTGTGGCTGGCGGTGCTCGCACCGGCCCTCTGCAACATCTCGTTGGACAAGCGAGCCGCCGCCAGCGCCGCCTCGTACTGCTGTGTCGCGTTCAGGCTGGTCGCCAGTCGGTAGTTCCAGCGGGCGCCGTAGCCATCACTGATCTCGCCGGCACGCCAGAGCGTCAGATTCGCTTGCGCCAGATCGATCGCCTCCTGCACGCGCCCCTGGCGAACCAGCGCATAGGTCAGCAGACCAAGCGACGAATCCAACCAGCCGTAAGCGTCACGCGCTTCCTTGCTCTTCGCGCGTGCCGTGCGGACCTCGCGGCGTGCCAGGCTCACCGCCTGGCGCAGCGTCGCCAGCGAGGCAGCAGCGTCTCCCTGCCAGCGTTCGATTTCCGAGCGCGCATGCAGGCGCAGGACGGCGATTTGCGCCGAGCGCTCGGGGTGCTGCCGGACCGCCTTTTCGGCGAGACTGTCGGCACGCGACCAGAAGCGCATCAGCAGGGTGCGGTCGTTGCCCTGCGCAGCAAAATAAGTCTGCCGCAAGGCGACCAGCGCACGTGTCGGCAGCGACAGCCGATCGTCTTCGAGCAGCGGTTCGCAGGCGGCGAGCGCCCTGCCCTGGCTGCCCCAGGTGAACTCGGCGCTGAGATAGGTCGTGATCCACACCTCGCCCCCGGCACGCCCGCGGCCCGCTTCCAGCAACTGGCGCGCCAATTCGACCTGCTGCTCGCGTTCATCAAGTTGCTGTGCGGCGCGGAAGTGACGCTGCAACGCCAGGAAACGCGCTGCGGGCTCGTCGGGCAAGGGCTGAGCAAGCAGCCGCATGGCCTCGTCATGGCTCAGCTTGCTCGCGCCGCTGTCAAAGTCAGCCGCCTCGACCGGCACCTCCTCCTCCACCTCGCTTTGCGCCAGCGCGCTAAAGGCCGACACCCACAGGCAGCCCACCGCCACGCAGCAGGCCAGCAGACGCTGCCGCCAGACGGCAGGCGCAGCGCTGGAAGAACTGACACTCAGCGATGAAGGTGAAGCCTTGGCCATGCGAATGGGCTCCTCGCCAAACCCGCCGACGAAGCGGCGTGAGTGATGATGTTAGCGAATCGCGCAGCGCACCGATAGTCGGCGCAGCACTTCGCCGCCCGCGCCCACCTCGTCCTCGACTGATGCTCCGCCACACGTACCGATTGGACCGCGCACTCAGTACTCGACCGGCAGCGGGTCGAGGCTGCGCCACAGATACCAGGTTGCGACCGAACGCCAGGGACGCCAGCGTTCGCCCAAGCCGGCCAGTCGCCGTCGATCAGGGCGTTCGCCGGCGCAGTAGTGCAAGGCGACCGCCTTCTGCAAACCGATATCGTCGAGCGGTAGAACGTCCGGACGCAATTGGTTGAAAATGAGAAACATCTGCGCCGTCCACAGCCCTATGCCGCGAACCGCGCCGAGTTCAGCGATGATCTCCGCATCGCTCATCGCCGCCCAATGGTCGACGTGAATGCGGCCGGCGGCAAAGTGCTGCGCCAGATCGCCGACGTACTCGACCTTGCGCACGGACAGTCCGCAAGCGCGCAAGCTGGCCGTGTCGCTGGCCAGAATGACCTCTGGCGTGATCGCCGGCAACGTGGCGAGAACGCGCGCCCAGACGCTGTCCGCCGCCTTGACCGAGATCTGCTGGCCAACGATGGAACGTACCAGGGTGACGAAAGGATCGCCACGCGAGACCAGTGCCAAGCCGGCGAAACGTGCGATCAGACCGGCCAGAATGTCGTCGGCCGCGGTCAGGTCACGCGTCGCCTGTGGCCAATAGGCGGGAGTCATTCCGGCGCCGAAGCGGTGAGGGGCGTCGGCGAGCGGCCGAGGCTCCTCACCTGCTGGCTAAGGCGCGCGCCCGACGACATCGCCAAACAGCAGCAAGGCGACAGTCCCCGTCACTTCCTTCGGCGCTCGCCATGCTTCGCCTTGTCCCCCGAACATCCGGCAGCGCTGCCGCCGGAGCGATAGACGAGAACCGGGATGCTGGAATTCGCCAGAACGCGATACGTCTGGCTGCCAATCAGTAGCGCCGAAAGTCCGCTGCGGCTGTGCTTCGCCATGAAGATCAGATCGCAGGCGTGATCCTCGGCGGTATTGACGATCGCTTCCCAGGGACTGTCGCTCTGGACGACCAGAACCATGCAGTCGACCTGCGCCTCCTTGCACAGCTTCCTGACGAAACCGAGGTAATCCTTCGCCTTTGCATCGCCATCCGAGCTCAGGCGATCGAGCGCCCCGGGTTGGACGAAGTCGCCGTAGTTCTCGCTGTGCGCAGGCGATGCGACGTAGAGGGCAAGCACCGACGCACGTGCGGCGCGCGCGAAGGCCACTGCCTGTTCGGCACAGGCACGCGACACCCGGCTGCCATCGGTCGGAACAAGAATTCGCTGAAACATCTTCCATCTCCTTCCTATTCCTGTATGGCCATCAACTCTTTGTCGGCATAACGCAGGCGCGAAGCGAGAATCTTGGCGATCGCCTCGAGCAGATGGAAAGCCAGCCGCTTGTGGTCTTCACGCAGTCGATCGAAGACCTCACGGCGCATCACGAAGAGTTCGGTGTCTTCGGTCGCGGTCGCGTCGTTCATTCGGCTGATCCCGGAAATGAACGAAACGCCGCCGAAGAAGTCCCCGCGTCCATAGGTCAGCGTGTGATACGCGGTCTTGGCCCCCGACTCGGGCCAGGTGATGCGCACAGCGCCCTTCCGAATCAGGTACAACTGGTCGCCCGGATCGCCCAGGGCAAAGACCTTCTCGTCCTTGGCGACAGATCGCCGCTCGAGCGATTCGGCCAGCGTGATCAGCGTGTCCTCCTTGCAGTCCTTGAAGATCTCAAGCTCGTAGATTTCGAGCGGTGGCAGCTCGGCCGCCTTTACCGGGCTCTCGCCGAGAATCTGGTCCTCGATCCACTCGACCGCCTCATCCAGCGTCTGGAAGACCTTGACATGCTCGGTCGTCGTCGTCAGTTCCATCCGATCGAAGAAGTCGGCAATGTTGCGCCCATTCGGCAGCGTGTGCGAGAGACCGCTGAAGATCAGGTAGGCGCCGCGTTCGGTCAGCGAGTCCCTGATCTGGCTGAGCAGATGCACGGCGGTCACGTCTACCGATTGAACACGCCGCATGTCGAGAACGATGTAGGTCCGCTTGCGCAGCTCGGGTTCAAGCGCCATGTAGAGCTGGTCCTTGGTGCCGAAGAAAAAGCTGCCCTGCAACTCGAGGATCACCGCCTCGTTTCCCCGCTTGGCAAGCAGGTCCATGTCCTGCGCCAGGCGAACGCGTTTCGAGAAACGGCTCGAACCATCGATCTTGTTGCGGATGATCGTGCTGCCGAGCTGCTCGCGGATGAAGAGAAACATCGCCAGCGCAATGCCCACGCCGGAGGCGGCAATCAGACTGTAGCCGACAGCCACGGCGACGACGACGACGATGACGATGAAATCCATGATCGTCCATGGCGACTCGAGCAGCTGCAGGCTGTGGCGGTCGATCATCCGGATGCCGACGACGATCAGAATCCCGGCCAGCGCGCCAACCGGAATCCAGGTGATGAAGGCGCCGAGGAGGAGGAAGGCAATCAGCGAGAGAACACCTTCCACCACGCCCGAAACACGCGTCTGTCCACCACTCGCCAGATTGACCAGCGTCGCGCCCATCTGTCCAGCCCCGGGCATGCCACCGGCACAGGCCGACGCAATGTTTCCAACACCCTGCGCGACCAGTTCGCGATTCGAGTCATGGCGCGAGCGGGTCAGCGCGTCGAGCACGACGGCGGTCTTCAGCGTGTCGATCGAGAGCAATACGGCCAGCGTGAAGGCCGTGCCGAGCAGGCTGCCGATCTGGCTCAACTTGAGTTCGCCAATCTCGCGCCAGCGGCCGGTAATCGCGTCGAGCAAACTCGAGGCGGACCCGCCGAGTGTACCGATGATCAGCTTGTTGCCTTCGACGATGAACATCGACTCGTCGACCCAGAAGGCCAAGCCGAAGTAGGTCAGCACTCCCGCCAGCAGGCCAAGAATCGCCGCCGGCACGGCGCGCGTCACGAGCGGCGCGAGCACCATGACGCCGGCGGTCACCGCTCCGATGACCGGGCTCTGCCAGTGCCACAACTCCGGCGAGGTGAGCGTTTTCCACAGCGAGTAGCCACCGAACACGCCCAGAAATTTCGGGATCTG
>NZ_JAVMKF010000185.1:0-23853 GCF_031732815.1 Accumulibacter sp.
TCGACGAACTGGCTGAAGACCAGGGCCTTGTGACCATTGGCGATCAGTTCGGCGGCGAGTTCGCCGAAAGCCTGTACCTTGGCGCCGGCAGTCGCTACCTCGGGACTGACCAGGCGCGGGTCGCAGGCAGCGCGGCGCAGGCGGGTGAGCTGCGCCAGGATGTTGAAGCGCCGTTGCGTCTCCGGGGCGCTATCGGGCGTCTGCTCGATTTCCTGCGTCGCCAGTCGGCGCAGCGCCTCGTAGTGGCTGGCTTCAGCCGCTTCCGGGGTGACGGCAATGATCAGTTCGGTGCGCGCCGGCAATTCCTGCAGCACCTCGGCTTTCGTTCGGCGGAGGACGAAAGGCCCGACCAGTCGTTTGAGAACGTGTTGCGCCTCGCGGTCACGGTTGCGCTCGATCGGCCCGGCAAAGCGCTGGTTGAAGCGATTGATGTTACCGAGCAGGCCAGGGTTGGCGAAGCGCATGATCGACCAGAGGTCAGCCAGCCGATTCTCCACCGGCGTTCCGGTCAGCGCCAGGCGAAAACCAGCCGCCAAGTCGAAGACGGCCTGCGAACGCTTGGCAGCGGCGTTCTTGATCGCTTGCGCTTCGTCGCAGATCAGCGTATGCCAGGTGCGCTCGGCAAAGCGCTCCTGGGCGAGCAGCAACAGGGTGTAGGAGACGATCACGACATCCTGTGCTGCCGCTTGCTGGAGCACCTGCTCGCGCTCGGCTTCGCCCGCTTCGCCGTAGATGCGGGCATTCAGACTGGGCGCAAACCGCGCGATCTCCGCTTGCCAGTTGCCGCATACCGAGGTTGGCGCAACGACCAGCGCGGGGCCGTCGGCAGCGCGCTCGATGAGCACGGCAAGCGCCTGCAGCGTCTTGCCGAGGCCCATGTCGTCCGCCAGACAGGCGCCCATGCCGGCGCTTGCCAGGCGCATCGCCCATTGGTAGCCGTCTTCCTGGTAGGGGCGCAGCGTCGCCTGCAAGAGACGCGGAACTTGTGGCTGACTGGCTTGCGCCTGGCGCAGCCGTTCGAGCGCCTGGTGGAATTCAGCGCTTGCTTCCGTCTGACTGCCGTCGAGCACCTCGTCGAGCCAGGCGGCGGCGATCACCGGGACCTTGCCGCCCTCCTTGTCGCTTTCGAGTACTGCCGCGAGGTCGCTCAGTTTCTGTTTGAGCGAGCGGGTCAGTGCCGCATAGACTCCGTCACCGATGGGGACGAAGCGGCTTTTCTGCTGCGCAGCCTCGAGCAGCGCGGTAAGCTGGATGACCAGTCCCTCGTCAAGTGTCGCCTGCCCGTCGAGGCGAAACCAGTCGCGCTCGCGGCTGACGCGTACGCCGAGGCCTTGCGCGTCGACGGTCACGACGCGCACGCTTTTGCCCTTCGGCCAGTCGATGGCTGCCACAGCCGGCAAGGTGGGCAGCGTTTCGACCGCGCTCAGCGCCAGTTCAGCGTCTTCGATGACCCAGCCTTCGCTGGCATCGCCGTCTTCAAGAAAGGGCAGCGCGTCGATGACAGCGTCCAGATTCCGCTGCTCGGCGGCGAAATCGCGTTCAGTCCCGACCGTCTCGCCGTCGAGCACCGCCATCAGCCGTCGGCGTCCGGCGCCCGGCGCCATGCGCGGCCCGGCGCTGCCCAGCGGCACGACGACGAGGCGCAAGCCGAGATGTTCGCCGAGCGGCGAGAGCTCCGCGTGCAGCCGCGAGTCGCTGTCAACCCGGCGAGCCGCCTGCTCGGCGTCGGCGTGGACCTGGAAATGTCCGGCCAAAGCCCGCAGCGCCTTGTCGAGTTCGCTTTGCGCGGCTGGCTCGTTGACCGGCACGGCGAAGCGGCCGGAAATGAGTTGTGCCGCCTGCTGTTGCGCCTCGGTAAAGCGGACCAGGCGCAAGCGCTGTGCGCCATCGCGGACGAGTGTGATCAGGCGCAGCGCTTCCTGCTCGCGCCTTTCCTCAGGCGTCAACGGGTAGCCGTAGAAGACCTCATCGCTACCCGGACGCAAGGGTGGCTCGATGCGCATGACGTAGTGGTCGCTCTGGCGCAGCAGCTCAAGTTCGGGCACGCCCTCGGTGAGTTCGACGAGTTGCTGTGGAGATTCCGCCAGCGCCAGGTAGGGATGGCCGACGAGCGCTACGATGGCGGCGGCGAGGTCGAGGTGGTAGCGTCCGCTATAACCGCGTAGCGGACGAATGGCCTGGGCGACGCGCGCATCGCGCGGCGCCAGCGATGGCGCATCGCCGGCGAGCCTGGCCAGACTGATGTCGCGTCCCTTGCTCCAGCCGCGAACGCCGCTTTTCTGTTCCTGCGGTCTGATTGCGGTAAGACGGCCGCTCGGGTCGACCTCGATCAACCACCACAGGCGCGTCCCTTCGCGACCCGTTTCGGTGGGCTCCGTTGCGTCGGCGGCCAGTGCTTGCAGGCTGGTGAGAACCTGTCGCCATTGCTGGCGCGGTGCAGCGATAAAGTAGTTTTCCGGTGGATCGCGGCCATCGAGGACGGCTTCTGCACCGTCGAGCATGTGCAGCAGCGTCTGCAGATGGCAGGCAGTCAGGCGTTGCCGCAGACTGTCGAAAGTCGCCCGCCAGCTTCTGGTCGGTTCTTGTTCGCCGCCTTGCGCCAGCTTGTCGCTACCCAGCCAGGCAGCGGCGAGCACGGCCCAGAGGTCGTCGACCCTCGCCGGGCGCGGTGGGGTGTGGCCTGGCGCGAAGGAACTGCGGCGGGCCGGGCAAGCGCCGAGACGGACGTCGATCGCTTGCAGCCAACGGGTCCAGCTCGTGCTGTATGGCCCACGTTGCGGGTAGCTTTCGCCGCGACAGAACTTGCGCGCGAGCTGCAGATGCTTCGGCGTCGCCTGCGCGAGCAGGGCGATGACATAGAACCAGGAGTAGGTTTCCGGCAGGAGACGCCGGGTTCCGCCAACGTCGCTGCGGCGTAGCTTGAAAGCGGCTTCAAAGGCCGCCTGGCCGGCCGCCCATTGGCCATCCGCGACAAGCTGCGCGGCGCGCACGCCCGCCGCAAGACCGCCGTCGATGCCGGCGAGGGCCAGATCGAACAGACTGCGCTCGCCGCGCAGCAGGGCGAGGTCGGCGAGCAGCAGGCGCAGCTCGACCGGCAGCGGCTCAGCCTGACGCAACACCTGGTCGAACGCCCATTCGACCACCGGCGCGAACTCGGTCGACCAGAAGAGGCTGGTGCTGGCCACCGCGTTGGCCGTCAGGTGCGCGCGCCAGGTCGGGTCGATGCGGCTGAAGCTCAGGCCATCGAAGCCTTCATAGATCGCCGCCTGAACTATCGCGCTCCAGTCGGACAAACGTGTGACTGCATTACGCAGTTCGATCATCTCATTGTGCGACGCGCCGGTCATGAACTTCGCCCGAATGTACGCGATGGTCGTCGATCCTGCCCCGGTTGGCCAGAGCTGGCCTTGCCCGGGCAGCCATTCCGGCAGCCTGTTGTGCTCGGTGATCAGGCGCGGCAGTATGTCGCCCGGATTGGTCTCCAGCAAGTCGCGGTAGAGTGGGATGCGTAGCGCGTCGACCAGGCGAAAGGCGGCGATCCGGCTCGGATCGACGACCAGCAGTTCGCGACGACGTAGTTCGGCGATGGCCTCACGCGCAGCGGCGTGGTCGAACACCCGTCCGTCGACCGTGCGCAGGTCGAGGTCGCGCAACATCGCCAACAGCTCGGTCTGCGAGTAATACGTCCACAACAGCGCGCTGATCAGCGCGACTCGGCGTGCATCGGGCACCAGATCGTACTTGTTCAGGCGGTTCAGGACATTGGTGTTCAGGCGCAGTTGCGTCATGGCAGGCAGGGTCGAGCGGATCGGATGGGCGTGGTGGTGGACTCAGGCGCGGCTGAGCAGCATGGCGTCGCCGTAGCTGAAGAAACGATAGTTGCGGCTGACCGCATGGCGATAAGCCCGGCGAATCGTCGCCGTTCCGGCAAAGGCCGAAACGAGCATGAGCAGCGTGGAGCGTGGCAGGTGGAAGTTGGTGATCAGCCGGTCGACGACCCGGAAGGTATAGCCGGGCGTGATGAACAGCGCGGTCTCACCCGTCCCCGCCTGCAGCGCGCCGCTCTGTCCGGCCGCTTCGAGCGCGCGCAGGCTGGTCGTGCCGACGGCAATCACCTTGCTGCCGCGCGCGCGCGCGCCGGCGACGGCGGCGACCGTCGCCGGTGGTATCGAGTAGCGCTCGGCGTGCATCCGGTGTTCGCTCAGATTGTGTACGCGGACCGGCTGAAAGGTCCCGGCGCCGACATGCAGGGTCAGCCACGTCAGTTCGACGCCCATGCTCCGCAGCTCGTCGAGCAGGACTTCGTCGAAATGCAGACCGGCGGTGGGCGCGGCGACTGCACCCGGGTGCCGGGCAAATACCGTCTGGTAACGCTTCTCGTCTTCCGCGTCGGCGGTGTGCCTTATGTAGGGCGGCAGCGGCAGGTGGCCATGGCGTTCAAGCAGACTCCACACGTCGCCGGGGCCGCAAAGCTCAAGCGCAAAGAACTCGTCGTCATCGCCGCTTCGCCCAAGCACGCTGAAGGTGATTGCGTCCTCGAGGAGAATGCGGCTGCCGGGTTTCGGCGAGTGGCTGGCGCGGATTTGGGCGGTTGCGCGGCGCGCATCGACGACGCGCTCGATGAGGACTTCGATCCGGCCGCCGCTTTCCTTGCGACCGTACAGGCGCGCGCGGATCACCCGCGTGTCGTTGAAGACGAGCACATCGCCGGGGTCGACCAGCCTGGGCAGATCGGCGAAGAGGTAGTCGCCGAGTCCCGCGTCGCCGACCGCCAGCAAGCGGCTGGTCGAGCGCGCGGCGGCTGGCTGCTGCGCGATCAGCTCGGCGGGGAGGTCAAAGTCAAAGTCGTCGATGGTCAGCATATGCGGCGCGGACAGTCAGATGGGGTATTCGGGAGCGTCTGGTGAGCACCAGCAGGTAAAGCGAGCTACTGTTCCTCACGCTTGTCGACAGCACTGCAATCGGCGATAATCGGAGCCTCTTCCAGCCCGCAGCTTGCGGGCGAAAGCCGAGATGGCGGAATCGGTAGACGCAGCGGACTCAAAATCCGCCGATGGGAACATCGTGGGGGTTCGATTCCCCCTCTCGGCACCAACAGGAACACGACGGCACTGGCGGTTGACCGGCGGTCACGGGCCACCAGTGCGCTCGATGGTCAAGCCATCCAGAACAGTTCCGGTGTCCCGCGCAGGGCGCGCATTGTAGCATGCCCGCCGCAGGGACCAGGGGCTGGCAGTCTGGCGCACAGCGCTTTGCTGCGCCCGCCGCTGAGATTGTGTTGATCTTGCGGCTTCGGCGCAGCACGGCCGGAGGTCGGATGCTCGCGGCAGATGATCCGGTGTCGGGGGGGATGGCGAAGCCTGCGCCTCGTCGCGTTGCGCCTCGGCGAAACCGTCGTCCCGTCTAGCCCGGGTGAAACCAGGCGAGTTTCGCCTGCAGGCGGACGACCGTGCCGACAATGATCAGTGCCGGCGCCGTGATCCCGGCGATTTCAACCCGCTCTGGCAACGTCGCCAGGTCAGCGGTGACGACGCGCTGGCGCGGCGTCGTACCGCTGTAGACAACGGCCGCCGGATGGTCTCGCGGCAGACCGTGTGCGATCAGTTGTCGACAAATCTCGGCCAGTCCTCCGACGCCCATGTAGAAGACGACCGTCTGCCGCGGACGGGCGAGCGATGGCCAATCGAGGTTGACCGTCCCGTCCTTCAGATGTCCGGTGGCAAAAGCGACCGATTGCGCGTGCTCGCGGTGGGTCAGGGGGATGCCGGCGTAGGCGGCACAGCCAGCCGCCGCGGTGACGCCGGGGACGACCTCGAAGCGAATGCCCGAGTCGACCAGTGTCTCGATCTCTTCGCCGCCGCGTCCGAAGATGAAGGGGTCACCGCCCTTCAGGCGGACCACCTGTTTGCCGGCGCGCGCCAGGCGAACGAGCAACTGGTTCAGTTCCTCCTGTGGCAAGCTGTGGTTCGAGCTTTCCTTGCCGACGTAGATTCGTTCGGCGTCAGGCCGTGCCAGCTCGAGGACGCCGTCGGCGATCAGATGATCGTAGACGATGGCGTCAGCCTGGCCAATCAAACGCGCTGCCCGCAGCGTGAGCAATTCAAGATCGCCCGGGCCGCTGCCTACGAGATGGACGATTCCGCTGGGCGCCGCTGGTGGCGTGTCGTTCATTGCCTGTTTTCCGTCCTGGAGTCGATCAGGTTGCAAGCATAAGCGCCTCTCGCCGGTGATTTCAACCCGAATCGAAATATAGCCATGTGGATGACGTGGATGGATGTGCCTTTTTCGCAAGTCATCAGCATTCTTGATCCAGGTCAATGGCTTGTTTGATCCAAGTCAAGGAACGACCCATTCCCGGCATGCCATCCTTCAGGGGTTCTCGGGCAGACCCGACCGTAGGCGGCTGCTGAGCAATTTCATTAGGAGAGGGAAAAAAGCATGCGGAAAGGAATGGGTAAGGTATTGATGCTGGCTGCGCTGCCGTTTGCCGTCAACATGGCGTTTGCCGCGCCGGCGGAGAAAACCGCAGCACCTGCACCGGCGGCTGCAGCGCCGGCGGCGGCCGCAACGCCAACGCTTTCGGCGGAAGAGAAGGCCGCTGCCGGCAAGACCTACTTCGAGCGCTGCGCCGGTTGCCACGGCATGCTGCGCAAGGGCGCGACGGGCAAGAACCTCGAACCGGCGAATACGTCCAAGCTGGGCAGCGCGCGTCTCGAAAAGATCATGTCCTACGGTACCGAGGGCGGTATGCCGAACTTCGACGATATCCTGTCGAAGAAGGAAATTGCCAACATGGCGACGTATATTCAGATGCCGGCCGAAGCGCCGCCCGAGTGGGGCATGAAGGATCTGAAGGCGAGCTGGAAGCTGCACGTGCCGGTCGACCAGCGCCCGACGAAGAAGATGAACAACATCAACCTGAACAACGTCTTCTCGGTGACCCTGCGTGACTCCGGCGAGGTGGCGCTGATCGATGGCGATACGAAACAGATCTGGGGTATCGTCAAGACCGGCTATGCAGTTCATATTTCGCGCCTGTCGGCCTCCGGGCGTTACGTACACGTCATTGGGCGTGACGGTCGTTACGACCTGATCGATATGTGGTACGAAAAGCCGACCATCGTCGCGACGATGAAGGCCGGCTACGAGGCACGTTCGATCGACACCTCGAAGTACAAGGGTTACGAGGACAAGTACGCCGTCGTGGGTTCATACTGGCCGCCGCAGTACGCGATTCTCAACGGCGAAACGCTCGAACCGCTGAAGCTGATTTCGACGCGCGGCGTCACGGTCGATGGCGAGTACCATCCTGAACCGCGTGTGGCTTCGATCGTGTCGTCGATCATCAAGCCGGAGTGGGTGATCAACATCAAGGAGACCGGCATGATCAAGCTGGTCGACTATTCGGACATCGCCAATCTGAAGGAAGTGACGGTCAACTCGGCCAAGTTCCTGCACGATGGTGGCTGGGATGCTTCGAAGCGCTACTTCCTGGTCGCCGCCAACGCCTCGAACAAGGTTGCCGTCGTCGACACCAAGGAAGGCAAGCTCGCGGCGCTGGTCGATACAGCCAAGATCCCGCACCCAGGTCGTGGCGCAAACTTTGTCCATCCGAAGTTCGGCCCGGTCTGGGCAACGTCACACCTGGGTGCCGACGTGATCAGCATCATCGGCACCGATCCTGGGCGCAATCCCCAGCACGCCTGGAAGGTCGTTCAGGAAGTCAAGAATCATGGGGCGAACTCGCTGTTCGTCAAGACGCATCCGAAGTCGAAGAACCTGTGGGCGGACGCTCCGCTCAACCCGGACCCGAAGATGGCCGGCTCAGTCACCGTGTATAACATCGATGAACTGGGCAGCGCCGATCCCAAGCCGCAGGTGATCGATCTGGCAGCGGCGGCCAATCTGGGCAAGACGAAAGGCATTCAGCGCGTCGTACACGGCGAATACAGCGAAAAGGGTGACGAGATCTGGTTCTCGGTGTGGACTGGCAACAAGACCGAGCCGTCAGCGATTGTCGTCGTCGATGACAAGACACGCACGGTGAAGGCGGTGATCAAGGATCCACGCCTGGTCACCCCGACCGGCAAGTTCAACGTCTACAATACACAGCACGACATTTATTGATCGATCGGCACCCGGGTCGCAGCTTGGCGGGGGGCGGTGGCCCCCCGCTTCGTGTCTGCCGCTTGTCGAGCGATCGGCGACGCATGGCGGGCGCTCCAGGCGCGCAACGGCGAAAGGAGAAGGTGTTGAGAGCGCACATTTGGCTGTCGCTACTGGTCTTGCTGTCGCGCGCGGCGCTCGCCGCGCCGCCCCCTGCAGTAGACCCGGCGATGCTTGACCTGGCCGATCGCAGCCGCTGCCTGACCTGCCACGACATCGACGAGACCGTGCGCGGTCCGGCTTGGCGCGATGTGGCCAAGCGCTACCGGGGAAAACCGGAGGTTGAGGAGGCTTTGGTCAACAAGGTGCACGAGGGCGGCGGTGGCGCTTGGGGGAACGACTACATGTCGGCCAACAAGCGCGTCGGGCTCGACAATATCAGGGTGCTGGTGCGCTGGATACTTTCGCTGCCCTGAGCGGCGAGCCGTCTGCCGCAAGCGTCGGCCGGAGCGGCCGGCGGGTGTGCGCTCAGACGCGAATGATGCGTACGCTGTCGGTGCTGCCGGCCCGCGGGCCAGCCGATCCGAAAACGACCGCGACCAGTTCGCCCTCGCGAACGATCCCTGCCGCGCGGGCAGCGGCGATCGAGATGCGCAGCGGATCCGATTCGAGGGCTTCGCTGACGACCAGCGGCCGTACGCCCCAGACCAGGCTGAGGCCGCCGAGGACCTGGTTGCCCATCGAGATGCCGGCGATCGGCATCTTCGGCCGGAAGGCGGCAACCCGGCGAGCGGTTTGCCCACTGCGCGTCGGACACAGAATGGCCGCGACACCCAGGTACTCGGCCGCTTGCACGGCGGCGTGGGCGACCGCCCAGGCGACGCGATCGGCGTCGGCGACGGTGATCTCGCCCGGGTCGACACGGTCGTGCGCCCAGGATTCGGCCGATTCGGCAACCTCGCTCATCATGCTCACCGTTTGCGTCGGGAAGAGGCCGACCGCCGTTTCCTCGGAGAGCATCAGTGCATCGGTACCATCGAGGACGGCGTTCGCCACATCATTGACTTCGGCGCGTGTGGGCAGTGGCGAGCGGGTCATCGACTCGAGCATCTGGGTAGCCGTGATGACAGGTTTTCCGGCGCGATTGCACATCCGGATGATTTCCTTCTGGAGCAAGGGCACACGCCGCGCCGGCATCTGCAGTCCGAGGTCACCACGCGCAACCATCACCGCGTCAGAGGCATTGATGATGCCAGGCAGGTTGTCGACCGCTGCCGCGGTTTCAATCTTGGGCACCAGTGCGGGGCGCGGTCCGCGTTTGGGGAGCAGGGCGCGCACGCGTTCGACATCCTCCGCCCGCCGGACGAAGGAAAGTCCGAGGAAGTCGGCCTTGGCTGTAATCGCCATTTCCAGGGCGAGCGCGTCACGCTCGGTGAACGGCTCGACGTAGGCCTCGGCACGCGCCAGGTTCATTCCCTTGCGTGAACGCAGCGTTCCGCCACGCACGACTTCAGTGCGCACGTCGTTGCCGACCGACTGCAGGACGCGCAGGACGATTGCTCCGTCAGCGATGTGCACGTCGTCGCCCGGCTGAACCCAACTGGCCAGGTCGGGCAGGGTGGTGCCGACATGCTGCGCGTCGCCGCGCCCGTCGTCGCTGCCGCTGAGGACGAACTCCTGACCGGTGGCCAGCTCGGCGGCATCGCCGGCAACCAGACCGGTGCGAATCTTCGGCCCGGGCAGATCGACCAGCACGCCGACGCTGCGCCCAAGCGCCGCCGACAGCTCGCGCACCAGGCGGACGTTGTTGGCGTGCGTCGCCATGTCTGAATGCGCTGCGTTGAGGCGGACGACGTCGACGCCGGCGGTCAGCAGATCCTGCAGCACCGCGCGCGCCGAGGTGGCGGGGCCAATCGTGGCGACAATTTTCGTGCGGCGCATACGCTACTCCTCGCTCCCTTGGGCGTCGCCTCCCGGATCCAGCCTGTTCGCGGCGAGGCTCGGCGGAATCAGGCAACGGGTTTTTCGGCAAGGGCGGGAGTATAGGCAGCGCAAAGCACCGCCGTCAATCGGACACCTCGGCGACCGCCGGCAGAGCAGACGCCGCGCACCCGGGCGGGTCGAACGGCGCAGTCCTGGCCGCGCGGGCGTCTCGTTCGCCTGACGCAGGCGCAACGCTCGCGCTGTGCTGAGCGTATCCATGCCTCGCGCCCAGCGACCAGCGGCAGCGCTCGCCCGGGTGCGCCTCGGGCGAAGCACGAGAGTAGGCGACTCGATCCCCGGATGCTGGTAATATGAATAAAGTTCGTCAAGTAGCCACGATTCCGCACCGCCGCAAGAGAGCTAGCCATGCGCATTTCCGTCACTCGATTCATGGGCGAACCGCTCGCTCAGGCGATCGGTTTCGATTTTGCTGCACGCGGTGGTTCGATTGGCCGCGATCCGGCAAGCGAGATCGTGCTGCCTGATCCGGACAAGCACGTTTCGCGCCTGCAGGCGCGCGTCGAGCGGCGCGGCGAGCACTTCTTCCTGATCGACGAGGGCACCAATCCCTCGCAGGTCAACGGTCGGCCTTTGGGCAAGGGAGCAGCGGTTCAACTCGCCGAGGGTGACGAGATCTCGATCGCCGGCTACCTCCTGCGCGTCGAATTCTCCCGTCCGCCGCCCGTTTTCGGCGGTCCGCCAGGCGCGCCGCCTGCGGTCGATCAGCCGGTCGCCGGTGTCGGTGGCTCGATCGATTCGGGTCGACCGGCTGGCGGTCTGTTCGATGAGTTGGCGGCCGGCGACGCGGCGGCTGGGCATCGGCCATCGCCGGCCGGTGACGATCCCTTTGCCGTTTTTTCAGTTCCCACGCACGACGCGGGGAGGAATACGCCGTCGCCCGCTCCCCGTGGGGAACCACCCTCCGGTTCGGAACAGCTGCGCCACGACCCGCTTGGTCTCGGTTACGGCGCGGAAGAGTCGGTCGACGTGCTGTTCGGGTTGGGGGGCGGTCAGCGCGATCCGTTGGCGGAGAGTTCTCTCGGTGACGGCGTGCCGCAACAGGGTGGAGGCGGTTCGCTTCCGCTTGACCCCATGGCTTACTTCGGTGGAGCGCCTGCGGTCAAGGCGCCTGCGCCAGAACGCGACAACGCGCCGGTGCTCAACCAGGCACTTGAGTTGCCGCCGCTGCAGACGCCGACGCCGCCTGCGGAAAGGCGAGCCGCTGCACCTGTCGGACCGGGAGAGCGGGCCGCTCGCGCGGGCGGTGCGGGGGTCGCCGTTTGCTCGTGGGAAGACGGGCCTGTCGTCGACCGTCAAGCACGGTCATCGGTCGATCGCCGGCCGGAGGAAGGCAGTCTGCCGGGCTTAGCTGCACCGCACGCGAAGGCTGGTCCGGTGCCGGCAGCGGCGTTGGACCCGGAGACGGCGACTGCTGCCAGCGGCACGCCGGCCGAGTTGCTGGCGGCGTTTGAGCGCGGGCTCGGTGTGCCGGTGAATCTGCCGGCGCTGACGCCGGCGCTGATGGAGCGGATCGGCCGGCTGCTGGGTGAGGCAACGCAGGGGACGGTCGACCTGTTGAAGGCACGCCGGGAGACCAAGCGCGAGGTGCGTGCGCAGGTGACGATGGTTGCCCCGCAAGGCAACAATCCGCTCAAGTTTTCGCCCGATGCGGGCTTTGCCCTGGCCCAGTTGCTGCGTCCCCGGATGCCGGGCTTCATGCAGGCTGACGAAGCGATGCGCGACGCTTTCGACGACTTGCGGGCACACCAGTTTGGCTTCATGGCCGGCATGCGTGCGGCGCTGTCGGGCGTGTTGAACCGTTTCGAGCCGGCGGCACTCGAGCGGCGGGTCGCCGACCGGCGTCTGCTCGACAGTCTGGTGCCTGCCAGCCGCAAGGCGAAGCTGTGGGATCTCTTCGCGCAGATGTATGGCGATATATCGCGCGAGGCGAGCGACGATTTCGATGCGCTGTTCAATCGCGAGTTCGTCAAGGCTTACGAGGAGCAGGTAGCGCGTCTGCAGGCGAAGGACGATGCGCACTAAGCCGATGACCCGGTGGGCGGTGCAACAGACGGGGTGAGAGACCGATGCTTGAGGTGCAGACCTATTTTCTGTCCGAGGTGGGCGGACGGAGCCGTAACGAGGATGCTTGCGGGTATTGGACGTCGTCGGGTGGCTGCTGCTGGGTCGTCTCGGACGGCGCCGGCGGACATGGCAGCGGCGATATCGCTGCGCGCCTGGTCGTCAGTACGGTCCTGAACCTTTTTGCACCGCGGCCGAGCGCTGAACCGGACGATGCGGTGGCGCTGCTGGAAGCGGCGAACGATGCCGTCGTCAACGAGAAGGGCAGCGGCAGCACGACCGACGACATGCACGCCACGGCGGTCATCCTGCTGATCGACCGGCCTGGCGGAACAGCGGTGTGGGGGCACGTCGGCGATACGCGGATCTACCTCTTTCGCCATGGCCAGGTGGTCTATCAGACGCGCGATCACACCGTCGTGCAGAACCTGATCGATGCGGGTTATGGCAGCGTGGACATGATCCGGACTCATCCCCAACGCAGCCTGCTCACCTCGGCGATCGGTTCGAACGAAGCGCTCGCGTTGTCGGTGGTGCGTGAAGCCACACCGCTGACTTCGGGTGATTTCTTCCTGTTATGCACCGATGGCTGGTGGGAGCATATCCAGGAATCCGAAATGGAAGAGCTTCTCGCCGAAGCTTCCTGCGCCGCCGAGTGGCTGGGACTGATGCGCCGGCTGATACGCCAGCGCGCACCGAGTGACAACGACAATTACACGGCGCTCTGCGTTACGGTATCCGACCAGGTGCCGGATGAAACGACGGTGATTCTGTAGCCCGGCGAGCGCATGGCAGAGCGCGGCGACGCGGCGCCAGAGGCTGCGGCGGCCTGGCCGGGCGAGCTTCAGTGGAGAGCGAAAGGGCGCAGACTCCCGCCTATTTCGCTTTCAGCATTTCCTCGAGTTGCTTGTTCAGATCCGGCGACGGTGTCCCCTCCGTGCCGCCGGCGGCCTTGGCCTTCGCGCTCGTGGCGGGCTCGCTGCTCGCCGCTGCGACGGGGTGCCGACTACCGGCAGTGACCTCTTCGACGGTCAAGCGCACGGCCGCATAGTCCGACGGGCAGCTCGGTTCCTTGGCGCACTCGGCTACTCCGAGCAGCGCAGTTGGCCCGGCGTCGGCGTGGTTCAGGCGCTCCTCGACGCGCTGGGCCGGCGAGCTGGCGACGCCGTCCCTGATTTCGTCTTGCAGCAGCGCGAAGCGGCGCGGTGCGGCGGAGACGATGGCCAGCAGTTGCCAATTGCCTGGGGGTTGGTCTGCCTGATACGCCCAGGTCGCTCTCGGAAAAAGGATCGGTTTGCCGGCATCGACTCGATTGTCCGGGTCAAGCGCATTCGGGAACAGCAGGCTTACCCGGGCGGTCGCGGTATCGTGCAACAAGAGATAGAGATAACCGCCACGCTGGCTGCGCAGCGTGAAGGCGAGCGCGTCCTGGTCGATGGTCAGTGGGGTGTGCACCTCGCTTGCGCTGAGCGCGAAGCTGCTGTCGGAGCCCGTGGCAATCGTCGCCAGCGCCTGTTCGAGGGTGACCGGTGGCCGGCTGGGCATCGCGGCTGGCACCGGGGGATCAACGACGTTGTCCGCGCGCTGGGGTGGCGCCGGCGGGGCAGGCACAACGCGCTCCGGCGGTGGTTTCGGCGGTGTGCTCAGAGTCTGGACAAGGACTCCAGCGAGCAGACTGGCGCCGAGTGCGGCGCCGACGTAATGCGCTTTCCCCAAGCGCGCTCGCCGAGCTGCTGCCGGCTGCGCCGGTGATGGTGGTAGCGGCGCTTCGCTCGAGTGCGCGGCTGGCGGCGGTGTGGCCGGCGATGCGGACGCAATCGTCGGTTCCAGGACGGCGGCGACCGAGGGCTGCGTGTCGGCAGATTCCCTGTCATTCTGCGCCTGCTCGTTGCCGGCTGCGATGATCTGGGTTTCGGCCGGAATCTCGATCCAGGTCGTTCCCGGGTCGGGGCTGTAACCCAGCAGTTCACGCAGCTCGCCGATCGCTTGCGGGCGGTCTTCAGCCCGTACGGCCAGGCATTGGTCGATCACCCGCAGGAGTCGGTCGGAGTACTTGCCTGCGGCGACGACGGTCAGCGGCTCGTAGGAATCCTGCATCATGCGGTTGACCGATGGCGGCGGCGTGCGACTCAGGATCATGAAATAGACGACGGCGGCCAGCGCGTAGATGTCTGTCCACGGACCCTGCTTGATCCCGGGCATGTCGGCGTATTGCTCGATCGGAGCAAAACCCGGTTTGAGGATGACGGTCAGCGCCTGTGCCTTGTCACTGATCACCCGTCGCGCGGCGCCGAAGTCGAGCAGGACTGGCCTTTCGTCGCGCAGGATCATGATATTGTCGGGCGCCACATCCCGGTGAAAGCAGTTCTCGCCGTGCATCAGTTCGAGCGCTTCCATGATCGGCATCAGGAGTTTGCGTATCCACTGCTCGTCCGGCGGGCTGCTCCGTTCCTTGAGCACGTCGCGCAAGGTCTTGCCCGCGTAGAAGGGCATGGCCATATACGCGGTGCCGTTCGCCTCCCAGAACCGATAGACCTTGAGCAGCGCCTGATGGTCGAACTGCGCGAGCAACTGAGCCTCATTGACGAAGCTGCGCCGGCCGACCTCGAAGGTGTCCTGGTGTCGTTCTGCGCGCACGACGACCGACGCATCATCGCCGCGCTCGGCGAGCGACGACGGCATGTATTCCTTGATTGCGACGCGCCTGTGGAGTGAGTGATCCTCGGCGAGGTACACGATGCCGAAACCGCCTTCCCCGACCAGATCGACGATTTCGAACTCGGAGAGACGGGTGCCGATCGGCAGTGCATTATGCGAGATACTCCTGGTCTTGCCGATGGTGGATCTCGTTTTCGGCAGCGGCTTGCCAACGCTGCCGAGCGCTATCGTCTTGTCGTCGTCGGAACCGGGCACGTCATCAACCTCGGATATTTGCAGCAATGCTGCCGGCAGGAGAATAAGTCAGCATCTTCGTCATAAACGACGCTGCCGGCAAGTGCTGGTGTAAAAATCCGCCACTTTGTCCGTCGCTTCCGTGGCACCACCAGAGCGAATGGCCGGTCAGCGCGATTTCCAGGCAGCAGTCGGCGACAGCGACCAGGCTGGCTGACGGGAAGGACTCACTGTCGGCCGCCGGCAACTCGATCAGCCGCTCATCGCGCGCCAGCATTTCGCTCAGACGGCGAATCCGTCTGGGCCACCTCACGCTGTCCGGCGGCGCGGCGAGCGCCGCGAGCGCGTCCTCGAAAGCCTCGATTCCATCGACCAGGCGCAGGGCGAGACGTGCGCATTCCTCCAGACCGCGGAGCCACTCGGCAAGTCCGCCAAACGAGGTGCTGAGCTGCGGCGGCGAGTGCAAGGCGCGGGCCAGGGTGAGCGGGAAGTAGCGGCCCACGCGGTCTACCGACGGCATCCAGACGCCCGTCCAGGTGTGTGCACCGAGAACGCCGGGGAGGAGGACGAAATGCCAGACGTGTGCGGTGAGATAACTGTCGAGCCAGTCGTTGCCGAGTTCGCCGCGGCTGTGGCCGAGACCTTCCTGGAGCCAGGCATCCCAGGCGGCGATGAAATCGGCCGGCAGACGGCGATGGGCAAAATCGCCCAGTACCGGGAGCTTGCCGTACCAGCCAGGAGCGCCGCCAGTCATCGAACCGGCCTTGCCGCCTAGAGACCGCTCGGGCACCGGAACTCGGCGAGTTCGCGCAGGCGGAAGGGGTTCTGGACGCTGTTCGCGCTCACTTCGAAGCTGGCCTGGCGGCCGTCGACGTCGAACGTGACTTTGAACTTGACCGGGTCGCCGAGCCCTTCGATGCGCGCCCGGTCGAACAGGCGGTAGATCGCCCAGGGGCCACTTTCGTCGTGTCCGGAAACGCCGGTCGGCCCGGGTGGAGCAATCTGCACGCGCGCCGAGAGCCCCCCCTTGCTGCCCGGCCACTGCACCGACTGAGGAACCTGCGGGCCATGCGCGTACTTGACCAGTTGACCGTCGACATCGAGCGTGAATTGGCTGATCGTCGGGTCCATTTCGAGCGGTCGGATGATGAGCTGCATTGGACCGCTCTTGCTGAAGAAGACGTCCCGGATCGTCGCCGCACGCTGGAACTGGGCGAGGTTGCCCGAGCCGCCGAGCGACTGTTCCTGCACCTTCTTGAACGTCCACTGACGGGTCGAGGTATCGACGTACTGGGCAAGGTTCTTCTGGAAGAAGTCGTCCATCAGGCCGCCGGGACCGAGCAGCCGGGCAAAGTCGTCACGCGTCACATCGCGCTTGCTGCTGCGCGCAAAAGGATAGCGGCCATCGATGGCCAGGTTGCAGAATTGGGCAACCTGAGCGCCGACCGCCGAGTTCAGGCTGTCGCGGGTGGCAACGACGATCTGGTTCGAGCCGACGTTCGACAATTGCTGCAACATCGAGCGGATGGGCTCGGGGTGCTGCGCGCTGTCCCTTTTTGCGCTGCCCGCAGCGCCCCCTGGCGGCGGCGCTACTTTGCTCTTGATCGCCTGGTCCGTCGCCAGGAGCTGGGCATGCACATCTTTCAGCGACTGCATGACGGCATCCATTCCGGCCGGCGCGTCGCCGCCGCCGGCCAGCCGGCGGACTTCGGCGAAGCGTTCATCGACGATGCTTTCCAGACGCAGCGGTGGCCCACCCAGGAGCGCCGGTGCGGTCTGTCCGGCGGCGCCGAAAACCTTGCGCAACTCCTGCTTGGCGCTGTCCAGCTTTTCTTCGGCCTTGTCGGCCAGCGACTTTTCGGTTGCCGGCGGGGTCAGCGTCGTCTGCCGCGCGATGGCCTTGAACAGTCTGGGTAGCGGCGAGTCGGGGCCGGACAGGATGCCCGCCGTCTCGATGCTCTGGCTCAGGCTGCCCGAGCGGACGATCGTCAGATCGGCCAGCAGGGCTTCCCAGGCTTTCACGTAATCCGCCAGGTAAAGCCGCCGCACATCGTTGGCGACGCTGCCCACCTCGCGCGCTGCGCCACTGCCCGGGCTCGCACCGAGGACCCAGGGATCTTCTTCGGCGAGTTTCCTGGTCGCTGCTGCGACCTGCCGGTTGAAGCCCTGGTGATAGCCATCGTAGGTGTAGAGGCCGGGAATTCCACGGGTCAGCGGGGCGCCGCTCTTGCGTGCGAAGACCAGCGTCGAACTTGGTCCGCCGGCGTCCGGTATCGTGAAGTCGGGAAAGGCATCGCCTACACCTTGCCGTTTCAGGCGGCTGTAGATGCGGTTCGCCAGCGGGTAGCGCAAAAGCATTTCACGCGTGCGGCTGACCAGCGCTGCGTCCTGGACGACTGGCGAAGCGACCGGACCGTCGGCAAACAGACGGTTGAGGTGCGTGCTCAGGGCAACCCGCTGATCGGCAGTCACTTCGCGTGGCAGGTTACGCTCCCAGTCGAGCGTGATCCATGCCTTGAGCGCCTCGCTGTCGAAGTGGCGGGCATCGTGCAGCATGAGGTAGGCCTTCAGCGTTTCGTAGGCATATTCGAGGTTGCTCCCGTCCAGGCTGCGGAGCTGGTTTTCGACGCGGTTCACCAGGCGGGGAAAAAGGACTTCGCGCAGCAGTCCGCGATACGCCTGTCCCGCGGCCGAGTCGATCTTGTCGCCCTGGAAGAGGCCGAAACCCATGCTCAGCGGCGCCTCACCGCGTTGTCGTGTGGCGCTTGCCGAGACTCCCTGAACGCTCTCCAGCACGCTCAGCACGCCGAGCACATCGCTTTGCGCCGTCCCCGCCGACTGCGCGACGAGCGGTTTGGCGGCTTCGGTGGCCGTGTCCACTTCGTCCAGGTAACGGCTGTTCGTCAGATAGCTGAGCGTCCAGCCGAGGAGCAGGCCGAGCGTCAGCAGTGCGAGGACAATCAGCCCGCCCGTATGGATCAGGCCGCGTCGGCGCTCCCATTTCAGATTGGTGCCGCCGACTCGCTGCTCGGCGAAAACGACCTCGCGCAGCAGGCGGCTCAGGAAGAAACTCTTGCCGCTGCCTGCCGGCGGCGGCAGGACGCGCTGCTCAAGTCCGAAAGCGCCGCCGAGGCTGGCCAGCACGCGATCGATCGGGTTTCCCTGTTGCGTCCCGCTGGTGAAATAGACGCCGCGGACCAGCAGCGGATGGTCGAAGCCCGAGGGCGCAAGGACTTTCCCGAGAAAGCCTTCGAGCAGTCGGCTGGCGGCAGCGAATTGCTGGTCGAAAGCGGCAATCAAGCCTCTGCGGCCGAGATCGGCCTCCTCCTGCAGGCGCGTCAGCAATTGTCCGTCGAGCCGCTCGAGCAAGGCGGCGAGACTGCCTGGCAAAGCTTGCAGCGCCTGCTCGGCCGATTGCTCGAGTGGGAAAGTGACTCCCCAGACCTGCGCACGGCCTTCCTTGCCGAGGTTGGCGAAGAATTCGTCGAAACCGGCGATCCGGTCGCTCTTGGTAAGCACGACATACACCGGGATGCGCACGCCGAGTTGCGTGTAGAGTTCCTGGACGCGGTTGCGCAGGGCGTCGGCATGGCGCGTTGCTTCTGCCTCCGACTGCGCCAGCAGGTCGCCGAGGCTGATCGTCAACAGCACGCCATTGAGCGGCTGGCGCGGGCGGTGCTTGCGCAGCAGCGCGAGAAATCCCTGCCAAGCTTCGCGATCGACCGGCTGATCCGAGTCCTGCGTGGTATAGCGCCCGGCGGTATCGATCAGCACGGCTTCGTCGGTGAACCACCAGTCGCAGTTGCGCGTTCCGCCGATCCCCTTCAGCTCGTGGCTGCCGAACTTCTCGGCGAGCGGAAAACGCAGGCCCGAGTTGACCAGCGCCGTCGTCTTGCCTGAGCCCGGCGCGCCGATGAAGACGTACCAGGGCAACTGGTACAAGTAGCGCCTGGTCCCCAGCGCGGCCAGCCGGCCCAGGCCGCGGGTGTCTGGTCCCGCCTGGTTCTGACGGAGAACCTTGAGCGCCTCCTCGAAACGCTGGCGCAGCGTCGCCAGCTCGGCCGGCTCGACGACTGCTTGCTCGGTGCGCGTGCCGACGATGCCGTCGAGCAAACGCGCGTTGTTGGCGCGCGCACGCCAAAGGCGGATCAACCAGCGCAGGACAAGGGCAAGGACGAGCAGGCCGATCAATAGCCAGCGTACGTTCGGCGAAGCGAGCGGTTCGTAGCCGGCAATCGCGATCAGCGGACCGACAAACCAGATCACCATTGCCAGCGCGAGTATGCCGAGCACGCTCAGGACGAGCGGATGGAGCAAGGCAGCGAAGAACTTCTTCATCATTCGACCCCTGTCGGTTGAGCCGCGTCTCAGAGGGTGCGCGTCGCGGCAAAAACGATGATCTCGACCCGCCGGTTTTGCGCCCGGCCTTCCTGCGTCTCATTGCTCATCAGCGGTTCACTCGCCGCCCGGCCTTCGGTCCTGATGCGCGGGCGTTCGCCGAGACGCGGCGCGAGCGTTGCCGCAACAGCCTCGGCGCGCGCTTGTGACAGGTGCCAGTTGGACGGAAAGCGCGCCGAACGGATTGGCTGGTTGTCGGTATGGCCGAGAACGAGGACGCTGCCATCGACTCGGGCTACGGCCTCGCCGATGCGCTCGAGCAACTGTACGAAGCTTGCCGAGAGTGTTGCGCTGCCCGCCTCGAACAGGCCATCGCCCTGTGCGGTTACGATGCTGCGGTCGGCCAGGTCGCGTACGGCGACCTTGCCGGCCTGAATCTCGGGCGCAAGGAAATGCGCCAGGCGTGGCGCCGCCTTGACTGCCGGCGCAGGCGCTGGCGCGGGTGCCGGCGCGGCGGGCACCGAGGGAACCGCCTTGAGCGCGAGAATCGAGGCAAAAGTCGGGTCGGACCGGCGATTGAGTGCGAACGAGGCGAGCATGTAGACCAGCGCCAGGATGAGCATGGCAAGCGCAGCAATCGTCCACAAGGGCATCGCCTGGCGCAGCGTCCGGCTGCTGCCGGCAGTACTCTGCCAGTTCGGCGAGAGTTCTCGCGCGACTTCGCCGCGTTGCTCGGCGAGCATCTGGGCCAGGCGCTCGCGCACCGCGGCCAGTTGCGCGCGGCCGTTGTCCTGGACGCGATAACGTCCGGCGAAACCGAGCGACAGGATGAGGTAGAACAGCTCGAGCAGATCGCGGTGCCTGGCCGGCTGTTCGGCCAGCCGGCCGAGCAGATGAAAAAACTTCTCACCGCCCCACGCCTCGTTGTGGAACTGTACGAGCAGGCTGCGTTGCGCCCACACCTTCTCGCCCCAGGGCGTGTTCGCCGCGGTTTCGTCGAGGAAGGTACACAGCGCATAGCGGGCAGCGATTACCTGCTCATGCTGTACGCCACGCTCCTTGGCCTTGCTGTCGAACAAGCTGATTGCCCGGGCGAGCGCTTCGCGCAGGCCCTGCGGGTCGGGATGGTGGGCCTGGCGCAATTGCGGCGCCAGGTTGAGCAGGGGATTGGCCGCAGCGACCAGTGGATTCAGTCCGTTTGTCCAGTCGAGCGCCGACAGCTCCACCCGCTCGAAGCGCTGAGCGCTGCCGGCCGATCGTTCGCCGGCGGCGGCGCGTGCCGAGCGTGCACCGGGTGACGGAACAAACAGCGTACGGTCAGAAGGGGGCTGCAGAAAGGGATCGTCGTGCGTCATCGGGCCGGTCTCCAGTCGTCAGGGGGCAGCTTTTCTGTTCAGGTGCGAATTGCCCAGAGCGCGAGTTCGAGGGCGGGAAAATTTCCAGTCACGTAGATGCCCAGGCCGCCGGAATTATCGAGTTGCTTCCAGAGGTCGGCGGTAGTATCGAGCTCGAAATAGCTGAAGCCGGCGTGGTAGGGGATCTGTCGCGGTACGACCGCAAGCGGTTGCAGGGCGATGCCGGGCAACTGAAGTTTGACCAGGTCGCGCATCTTCTCCAGCGGTCCGAGCTTGCTCTGCGCGGGAAAATGCGTGCGCAAGGTCTCGCCCGCCATCTGGGCCTTGACCGCCAGAACGAACCCCGCCTGACGGAGCAGGCTGCGATCAGTGATCAGGCCGACATAACGCCCCTGTTTGTGGTCCTGAAGCTCGATCTGCATCGCGCTTTCCTCGATCACGGTCGCCAGGAAGCGCCGGATCTCGCGCATCAGCGGGGAAAAGCACAGCTCCAGCGCATCATGGTCGTAGGCTCGAAGCGCTTCGGGTCGCCGTTCGCTGTGCCCCAGCGTGGCCAGTTCGCCGGCGAGTTCGAGCAGGCGGACGAACAGCCTTTCGGGATGAAGTTGCGACAGTTCGGCGAAATGATCGAAGACCGGCTGGTGCCTATTCAGTGTCAACAGGTAGATGAAGTGAGCGATTTCCGCCACGCCGCCGGCGCCCGGCTGAGCAACGCGCTGGGCGAGCGCGTCAGCACGTTGCCTGAGCAGGCCCTGGACTTCGCGCAGCAGACTGAGCAGCACCGACGATGTGCGGCAGGCCAGAACCGGCGGAATGTAACCGCGGTCGAGCAACAGCCGGTTGTCGGGCCGCCGCTCGGTGATCCTGGCGACACCGATGCGCACGAAGGCGTCACCGACCTGTTTGTCGAGCGCCAGGCGCAGCCGCGGGAGGCCCACTTTGATCGGCTGCATCGTTCCCTCGCGACTTGTCGAATCGACCAGTTCCTGATCGGCCTGCGAGAAGCGCGCAAGCTGTGCGCTGCCGTCGTCGTCCTGCGCGTCTTCGGTGCTCTGCGGCCGACGCAGCGGCAAGGCGAGATAGACGATCGCATCGCGTGCATCGGCAGGAAAATCGAGCGCCGGCGGTGCCGGGTGAACCCCCGGGAAATCAAAGGGCGTTCCGTCTGGCAGAACGCCGCGCGCGGCAACCAGCGCCACCTTGCCGGTGCTCAAGGCGCCCTCATCCAGCTCGAGCTCGCTGAACCCCCAGAAAAAACTGCCCAGCGCGCGCGCGCGCGCCTCGACCAGCCACTCGGCGTGGCGATTCTGTTGCTGCATGTGCTGCGGACGCAGGAAAAGTCCTTCCGACCAAATAACTTTACTGTACCAGGACATGGCGGCTTCCGATCAGGCAAAGAGTTGTTCAGCGAAAGCAGTGCAGCGGGCCGATCAGGGCGCCCAGAGAAACTTCGAACTGATCTGGACCCCGTACCTTCCGACGAGAATCGAGTAACTGCTCGTCTTGTTCAGCGGAAACGCTGCGTTGGCGCGCCAGCGCAGCTTGTTGAAGTCGCGGTAGGCAACGAAAGTGGCGAGGAACTTGCCTTCCGGCGGCGGCCGCAACTCGGTCCTGTGCGTATCGCCGGGTTTCAGCGTCAGCTCTTCACGCAGGAGTTTGCTCGTGCCGAGCGCGGCTTCGTCGCGCTCGAAGAGGGTGAAGAAATCGGCCGCCTCGAAAGGCGCCAGACTCTGCAGCACGTAATAGCGTACGACGACCGGCGACGGCCGGCCACGTGCATCGGAATTGACTTGCGAGTCGCCAACGAGCTCCAGGCGAACGACTGTCGGATCAGGTTTCGGCTCCGGCTTGGGCGGTGGCGGTGGCGGCGTCGCGCAGCCGGCGCCGCCGAGAGCGACGGCCAAGGACAGCGCGACAACCAGAATTCCCCTTAAATTCATTGTAGCCCGCGCATTTCAGTAATGGTCTGGCGGAATCGGATTATTGATGAGATCGGCCGGCGACGCAACCGGGAAAGCCAGGCAATGTCGCTGCCCGGCATCTCGCGCGCAGCACTATTCCAGCCGGAAGACGACCGGCAGCAACAGTTCCCGGTTTTCACTCCAGTTCAGGCGACCCAATGCGCGGCCCGCCCGCACGGCAGCCTGATCGAGGATGGCGTGACCACTGGAGGCTGCGATGCTGACTTCGGTAATGCGACCGTTCGCGTCGAGCCTCAGGAGCAGGCGGGTCTCGCCTTCCAGGCCGCGGGCAATGGCCTCGGGCGGGTAGAACACGTGCTGCGCCAGCTTGCGCTGCGCATTTTCGACGCTGTGCTTGTCGGCTCTGCGCTCGATCGTCCTCGGTGATCGGGCGGGCGCGGCGAGCGTTCGACCTTCTTCGCCAGGCAGGGTGTTTTTCAGCAGCCGCTCGTCTGGCGCCGGGCGCCGCGGCGCCGGTGGTGGTGGCTGCGGCGGCTGGCGCAACGATGCGTGCAGCCAGGTGCGTGGCGCGTCCGTGTCGTGCTGCGCGATATCCGGCAGCAGCAGGCCGAGGTGCAGCGCCAGCGAGGCGGCGAGACAGTAGAGCAGGCGGGAGGACATGGCGACGGGATTGTGAACGAAAAGGGCAGGGCAAGGGAGGACCATGAGCGACGAGTGAGCGAGCCGGCGCCCATCGGTCCGGCCTCGCCGTGCGCCGGGCGCGCGCCGCCGCACCTGCCAGTGCGGGCGTGGAAGCGCGGCGCCAAACGCGCTATCCTGCGCCTGGCCGGCCCGTTTCGCGCCGGCGCACGCGACCCATGGAGACTTGTATGCTCAGCCCCGCGACGACGCTCGACGACGCCTACCAGACGCTTTCCCCCCGGCCTTTGCTCGCCGCCGATGAGCTGGCGGCCTTCTATTGCTCGCAGATCGACGATTTGCGTGGCGGGCGCGTCGTCGACCGCCTGGCGCTCGGTCTGGGCCGGGCGCATGCCGGCGCCCCGTACAAGGCGCTGCTGATGGGGCACGCCGGCGTCGGCAAATCGACCGAACTTGCGCGGCTGGCGGCGCGCGTGGCGGGACAGTTTCGCGTCGTGCGCCTGAGCGCCGGCGAGCATCTCGACCCGATCAGCTTC
>NZ_JAVMKF010000186.1:0-4023 GCF_031732815.1 Accumulibacter sp.
AGGACGAGTGGCACATCGGCACTTTCGGCCGCGGCGCCTTGGTCGGCGAGATGGGCTTCCTGGATAGTCGGCGACGCTCGGCGGACGTGCTGGCGGTGACCGAGGTCCACTGTTTTGTCCTCTCGCGCCAGCGTTTCGACGCGCTGGCGAGCGAAAACAGTCAGGCCGCGGCGCAGATCTTTTCAGGAATCGCCGTCGTGCTCGCTCAGAGAATCCGCCTCCTGAACAAGGAACTGAGAATCCAGCGCTCGTGAGCAGCATTTGGCCGGCGAGCGAAATGCGGTTGCCGAAGGAACGGCGCGCTTCGCGTGGCCAGGACAGACGCTGGCCGGTCGCTGCCCTGTGCTCTGAGCGTCGCTGAGCAGGCGCCTTGCGCGTATCGTCGCCAGTCTGGCGGCAGCGGCGCGGCTCAGCATTGTGAGTCTTTCGCTTTGGCAAGGTCGGCGGCGGAACGGCCGGCTATTTCGTGCGCAAGGCAAGCAATCGTCGTCCAGCCTGAATTGCGCGAGCATCAGCGGGCGCCGCAATGTCCCTTCCGCGCACCCGTCTGAAGCGAGCTGACAGCACGCACCGGGGGACAATCGGCGAGGCGGGCAGATTCCCTGTAGACGAGCGGGTTGGCTGGGTGCAAAATCACGTTTATCCGAGGCTTAGCGCACTGTCGTGCGAGTCATCGTGCCCGCGCTCGACTTCCCGGTCAGGCGCTCGGGCAAGAACCTGGTGGCTTGCTGAAGCGATGCGGACTGGAATTCTGGTCGCAATTCTGCTGTACGCGTAGCTGAGGACCTTTCACCGGGCTGATTGGCGATGAGGGCAAGCCAGCCGCGAGCGCGGTCAGCCCGCGCGGCGAGCTCGATTTTGCATTTGGACGGCCCGATGGCGATTGCTCGAACGGCCGTTTCGGGGGGTACCTATGGCAGCCACATGGGTTCACGCGGGAATCACCAAGCGCGAAATGGCGAGGTTTGGCTTCTCGGATCGCGCCTGCGAGATGGCCGCGACGGCGAACAAGCGGGTGGACGAGAAGCAGGGCAACAGCCCCGAGGAAACCCACTTGCACGCGATGCGCGGAATGGTGCGGGACGCCTCGGGTCAGCCCGTCCCGGAGGCCGGCGAGGCAGCGCTTGTGGCGACGCGAAAACTGGTCGAAGGCGCCCAGACGAGCCTGATCGATGCTATTCGGGAACTGGCGGGCGTCAGCGACCAGCGGCAAAGGTCGCTCAGGAGCCGAGCCATCGTGGAGTCTCTTGGCTGTGCCTTGCATACGGTTCAGGACATGGAGTTCCATGCTTACGGAATCTGGCGTCATGACGGGATATTTCAGGCGTTGATCAGTGATCTGCTGGGGACTGGCTTGCACGCTGTGCATGATCTTGGGCGTACGGAAGCAACGGTCGAGAGCGCTTCCAATCGGGGTGGCCGCTGGGGGGTGGCCGTCGACATTGGTGTCGTACCATCGCGGCGTATGTCTGAGCGAGGAGTCGGGTTTTTCGTCCAGGGGGCGGTCAGGAGGGGCGGGGGTGAAAGGGAGGAACGGCTTGCCGTAGGCGGGATACGGATTGGTGGTGGCTTTTCCGGCGTGCGCCAGCCGCCTCCGCGCGGCGGGAGTCTCGGGTATTCTGATGACGCCGCTTCCCTGCAGACGATGCGAGGACTGTCCGCGCTCGGCCGGGCAAGCTCTGGCCCGGTGGCCAACGTGCTCAACCGGGCGGAGCAGGCGACGCGGGAGTTCTTGCGCCAGATTGAACAGGCGACAGGGCTGTTGCCATCAGGTCAGCGCCCTTGGGCTGACCTGGTCAGCCTCACGCGTGGCTGGGCATAGGCGACGAGATCGCACGATGTTGGGTGGTGCGTGGTGGGCGATCAGCGATCAGCGATCAGCGCGGGTCGTCGTGGCAAGAGGAAAGTATGGACGCCGGCGTGCTCGACGCGGCGTTCGCAGAGGGCTGTCGAACTTTGCGGTAACTTGATGTATTCGCGCCGTTCAGCGCTGTCGCCGGGCGTCCCGGCCAGATTGCTGGTGGCTTGTCGCAGCATTTCGGGATGATGTGGAGGAGGAAGTCAAGTGCAGATCACTATCGAAGCTTCGGTCGGTAAGCTGGGCAGCAACAGGGTGGATGACGTGGTCAAAGTGCAGCACTTGCTCGCTCAGCAGGGAATGCCTGTTGGGCGCGCCGATGGGAAGTGTGGGCCACGAACCATCGCCGCTATCACAACTTTTCAGGCAGGCTTCCTGCACCGCCCCGATGGCCTGGTCGAGCCCGGAGGAAAGACCTTGAAACGCCTGAGCATGGTCGGTTTTCGTCCGGCGGCCAGTGGCCCGGTCGCAGCTGCTGTTGTTTCGCCGCAGGAGATCAGGAAGGAGGTAGCCGCCGACGCGGGAACTTCGCTGACGCGTCTGGTCGCGAGGAGCTCGCTCGGTCCGCTCAATTCGGGGCTCACCGCGGTCAGCAACAGCTATATGCTGAAGCACCTGGGCAAGCCGCGCGAGTCCTTCAGCAGCAATTGCCAGCCGGTGACCAATCAAAAGTTGAAGAAGCACATCAAGACGGCGTCAGTCGGCCCGTTCAGAGTGACGGGACTCTCCCCGGCAGTGGACAGTCTGGGCCGGATCATGGCCGATATTGCCAAGAAGCAGCCCGACGTCTATGCGCTGCTTGGCACTGCCGGCATGCTGTGCTGTCGCTATGTGCGTGGCTCGACGACTTCGATTTCCAACCACTCGTGGGGTACGGCGGTCGACCTGACGCTGAACAAGGTGCTGGATAAGCGCGGCGACGGGATGGTGCAGTATGGGTTGACCGTGATCGCTCCGATTTTCAATGAGCACGGCTGGTATTGGGGCGCCGGGTTCCATACCGAGGATGCGATGCATTTCGAGGTCGGACGCGCGCTCCTGGATCAGTTTGTGCCGGATATCAAATGACCGCCTGCGATCCGCCTGGCTGGCGCCAGGCGGTCGCAAGCACCGAGGAAGTCCAATGCGTCCCTTTTCAGCCATCAGGATCGCCCTTGTGCTGGGCGCGGTATTTGTTGCTCAGGCGCTTCTCGGCGCGCAGGAGACCCTCGGACGCAAGGATTGTCGGTTTGTCCGGCCGCCGCAGTGGGCTGAGCGCAGCCTGAACTGGGACGGGCAATGCCTGGCCGGAAAGGCACATGGCCTCGGCGTTCTGCGCGCATACCGGAAAGGTGAAGAGCCCATCGTGTTCTACGGCAGAATGGCGCAAGGCGAAATGGCGCTCGGCGTCATCGAGACTCGTGCTGGCTATCAGGCGGGCCGATTTTCCGGTGGCAGCACGGTCGATGAGCAAGCGCGCGAGGTGATCATCGACGCATTCGAACGGGCAAGCGCAGCGGCACGAGCCTTCAGCCAGCGACTCGGCAAGGCGGGCAACCAGGCCTCGGCGGCCCACTATCTGAGGAAATCGGAGGAATTGGCACGGCAGATGGACTGAGCCAGAGGCCGGCATGTGCAGGCGAGTCGCCTTGCTTGGGCAGGGCGGCATCGTCGCCGATGCACGCTCATCGCGCTGCCGAGGTCGCCCGGCGTCGGCGGGAGCTGGCCGAGCAGCGCCTGTCCAGCTAAGGCGACGCCACCGAGCAGGAATCCCCGATGCTCCCCGGCCTGGTCTGATCGGCGGCAATGCGCCGTGCAGCACATCCGCGCGCATTGGGGCGATGGCGCTGAATCCTGCGGCTGCCTGCCGGGACGTGCGCCGGGCCAGGCAGACCGGCGAAGCAACGCGGGTCGGCGTTCAGCCTCGCCGCGCCAGGGCGGGTGCCGGGAACGCTCGTGATGAAACGCCGATCAAGCGCGGCCGGCCCGCCATGCGGAGCAGCGCCGGCCAGAAAGGATGTCGCGTGCCTACTCGACCTTCGCCTTGCTGCGCAGTTCTCCGACGAACTTCTGCAGTTGCTCCTGCTGCAGGCGCTGCAAGAGTTGCGGTTTGACCTGATCGTAGGTCGGTGGAGTGAGCGGGCGACTGTCGTCAACCTGGATCACGTGATAGCCAAAATCGGTCT
>NZ_JAVMKF010000187.1:0-23524 GCF_031732815.1 Accumulibacter sp.
TCAGCGCCTGCGTCACTTCTGACGCAGTGCAACCGCCCACAACCAGCGCGTTGGAGCCAAGCGGACTCTCCAGATAAGTCTGACACGGAGCGTTGGCGATCACCCCGCTGGTCATGACGCTCGCCTGCGCTCCGGCGGACGCAGCCAGAGCGACGACCGCCGCGGCGACTCTTGTTTTGCTACCAAATTTATTCATCGAGGACTCCTTCGACTTCACTCGCCGACGCTGTCAGGCGGCCGGTTCATGAGGATTTTTCCAATGGGTTATACAAGTCTCGGTTTTTGGCCGTACGCTTAAGGCAACCGCACAGCTTCGACTGTACCTGACTCGGGGATTTTGATGCAATTACCGTGCCCGAAACCGAAGGCATTTGTTTTAAGTCGCATTCCCAACAGGAGTGCCGATTTCTCGCCAATCTCGAGCGAAGAAGTGTAAAATTTATCGACACTTAGCACACCGCCCAGGCGCGCGAGCTGAGCCTCCCGCAGGCACGCATCCCCGCCCGCACATGTTGCCCTGGCTTCTCACTGACAGTCTCGGTCATCGGTGAGACGAGGGCGCCCGAGGCCGTCAATGGAGCGCAAGAACATACGCTGCAACCCTGCCGACTCGCCTTGGATACGCCGTCGTCATGAACGCAAAAACGATTGACCGCTTGCCCGTGGGTGCCGATACTAGCCCCCGTCCGCCATGCAGCAGGCTCGGACGATATTCCCTGCACGCTAGTGCAGCCTTGTTTTCTTGACGAAGGAGGGAAGCCATGCGCACTTTCGCCATCATGCTGTCGGGATTTGTGGTGCTGGCCGCGGCAGACCACGCCGACGCCGCAAAGTCCAGGACGGAAGCCAGATCAATCGCCGAATGCGGCAAAGACACGCGCGTTGCCCGGCGCAATGGAGACGGCGTCGTGACTGCCGACGAGAAGCGGAAGCGCGGGTGCATCATCGACATTCAGGCCCTGCATCCAACGCAGTCGGCGGTGGGCATGGACGCGGTCGAATGCAAGGCCGCAAAGATCTCCAGCAGGGCAAGGGCCGGCAAGCTCGACGACTACCTGCGTGCCGACAACCGTTGGGTGCCGATCGTCCGCGGGCCGGGCGGGAAGTTCTATCTGACCGATCACCACCACCTGTCGACCGCCGTCTGGAACGCCGACATCAAGGACAAGGACAAGCGGGTCTACGCCTACCTCATCGCCGACCTTGCCAAACTGCCGGAGGACGCTTTCTGGGCACGCATGGTCAAGGACCACGACACCTGGCTGAAGAACCCGGCGGGTGAGGACATCACGCCCAGCCAGTTGCCTAAGCACATCGCGCGCCTGCAGGACGATCCGATGCGCACCCTCTCGGCCTGGGTGCGCAGTAGCTGCGGCTACGTCAAGTGCGACCCGGTCGGCGTTGCCAAGGACGATGATGAACTCTCCTGCGAGGACAAGTTCCACACCAGCGTCACTTGCGCGGCAGCCGACGTCTACTTTCTCGAATTCAAGTGGGGCAGCTACCTGGCAAGCGTTCCAGAAGTGAGGGAGGCGCTCGGTGAAGGCGCGAGCTGCCCACAGCAGGCGCCCCTCGACGACAAGTGCCTCGATGCGCAGTACGACCGCTTGAGCAAAGCCTTGCCGGCCGCGATGAAAGCCGCCGCTGCACCGGAAGCCCTGCGCGCGCTCGGCCGGGAGTCCGGCTACAACCCGGTTGTCCAGCCGGGCATCGCGCAACCGAAACACTGCAGGTAGACAACCCGGATCCGCAGCTCACCCGGGCGGCCCGCTTGCTTCGCCAGCGAGCAGGAAGTCGATCGCTGCACGCCACCAGCGATCGCCGACGCGCAGGAACCAGTCGTTATGGTCGGCACCGGCGATGATCGACAGACGCTTGGGCGGCGCCAACGCCGCCCCCAGCGCCTGCCCGAAGTGCGCAGGGATGACCCGGTCGTGCTCGGCAATTGCAACGAAAACCGGCCGACCGAAAGACGCCAGATTGGCCGCACTGTCATACCGGTCTCGCAGCAATGCGCGCACCGGCAACAGTGGGTAATGATGGCGCGCGACGTTCTCCAGCTTGTCCCAGGGAGTGATCAGCAGCACACCGGCAACGGCGTCGCGGCGGCGCGCACTGGCCGCCGCGGCAACACCGGCACCAAGCGATTCGCCAATGACCAGTAGCGGCCCCGGGTAGGAGTCGCGGGCCAAGCTGATCGTCCGTACGGCGTCGGCCACCAGGCTCGTTTCGCCGAGCGCGCCGGTACGCGGACCGTAAGCCGGATATTCAGCGAGAAGCACGCGCAAACCAAGCGGCACCAGCGCCTCGGCATAGTAATCGCGGTGGCCGGCATGCCCGGCGTTGCCGTGAAAGACGATCACCGTCGCGCGCGCTGGAGCTTCCGGCTCGGCCAGCAAAGCACGAAATTCGGGCGCCGTCGGCCAGGGGGCAAGGCCACCGGAAAGCATTTGCATTTCGTCGAGAGTAGCCCGTTCGGGGTAGTAGAGCAAATGATCCTGAAACATGGTGACTCCCACGAGGCCGATCAGGCCGACCAGTGCTGCCCATCCTATCGTCATGGCGAACAAGCGGCTGGACCAGCCGACGCGCACACCGGCCGGGCCGACAAGTCGCCAGCGGGCCATGTCAGGCCGGCTGCTGCCGCCGGATCAGGCACGCGTCTTCGAACAGCGAAGTGATCTCCACCCGGCAGATCCGCGGATCGTCAGGCACGAGGTAAAGGATGGGCGTCATCAGTTCCTCGAAGATGCCGCGCAGACTGCGCGCGCCGGTCTTGTACTCGATGGCGATCTCGGCAATCTGCTCGAAAACCCGGGGACTGATGCTCAGCTCGACGCCCTCACCCCGGAAGATCTCGATGTACTGCCGATAGATCGAGTCCTTCGGAACGCTCATGATGCTCACCAGCATGGCCTTACTCAACGGATGCAGATTGGCAATGACCGGCAGGCGGCCAGTGAATTCCGGGATCAGCCCGAACTCGAACAGATCGGTCGGTTTGATGCGCTTGTTCAGGCGGTCGAGAATGCTCTGATTGTCATCAAGAGAAGTGGCGATGAAACCAAAACCATGCGTCTTCGACATGATGTTCTCGATGCCGACGAAAGCGCCACCGCAGATGAACAGAACATTGCTCGTATCGATGTAGCGATTGCCCGGCAACTTCACCGGGGCGCCCTCCATGATCTTGAGCAAGGCGTGCTGGACGCTCTCGCCGGAGAGCGCCTGCGTCTGTTCTTTCGTCGCCTTGAGCTTGTCGATTTCGTCGATGAAGACGATGCCGTGCTCGGCGCTTGCCAGCTCACCACCCGCCTTGTCGATCAAGCGCTGCAGAACGGCCTCGATTTCCTCATTGACATACTTCGTCTGCGCCAGCGAGGTCGCATCGGCGGTCGCAAAGGGAACGTCCAGCAGACGCGAAAGCGTGTCGCAGAGCAGCGTCTTGCCCGTTCCCGAAGGCCCGACGAGCAGGATGTTGCTCTTGGCGACGGCACCCCGGCTGCGCTCGGCAGCGGCGATCTTGCGATAGTGCGCGTAGACCGCAACCGCAAGAATCTTCTTCGCTTCATCCTGACCAATGACGTACTGATCGAGATAGCGCACGATCGCGCTCGGGGTGGTTTCTCGGCTCAGCAAGGGCTTGCCCTCCATTCAGGACGAGGCTTCGCAGGGGCCGGCGCGAGGCCGGCCGGCGAAGCTCGGCAAGTCCTCCAGGCGCTGGAACGCGACCACCGGAAGTGCGCCGCTACTTCCCCTTGAAATCGAGGAACATCTTGAAACAGCGGGCAAACGCGAGAGGCGTTTCGCAATGCTCGGCCCACAGTTGCTTAGTCAGCGAAAAGGAGACGTCGCCCTCGGCTTCCGTATCCTTCACCCAGACCAGGCGCCGATCACTGAAGACACCGGTCGGCAAACGTGCGTGAATGAAATCCCAGACTTCATCGAGCGTTTGAAAATTGCCCAAATCCCCGGCCCCATCGGCGCCTTCCTCTTCTTCCATGAAAACCTGGTAGCGCATGACAACACCCTCGGCAGAGTAAGGTCCCCACACTGGACCAGCGACGACCTGCGTAGCTTACAGCGCGCAATTATTCGCCAAGGCGATTAAATAGTCCATCCCGCCGCCGCCTCGACGGACGGTGACGGCGGCAAGCCTGGCTTACGGCGCGTCCAGAAGGCTGCACGGCGGTGATACAATGCCCGGTTATTTTCCAGACCACTGACAGGAGACCGATGTGCTGATCAGCACCGCCCACGCCCAAACCGCCGCAGCCAGCGACCCAACCGGTGGCTTCATGCAGTTGCTGCCGATCATCCTGATGTTCGTCGTCCTCTATTTCCTGATGGTACGTCCGCAGATGAAGCGTGCGAAGGAACATAAGGCGCTCGTCGAAGCGCTGGCCAAAGGCGATGAGGTGGTGACCGGCGGCGGTATTGCCGGCCGCATCACGCGCGTCGGCGAGCAGTACATCGGCCTCGAGGTCGCCGAAGGCGTCGAGATTCAGGTGCAGAAGCCAGCGGTAACGCTGGTCCTGCCCAAGGGTTCGTTGAAATCCCTCTGACCCGGCGGACGTGCGCTGGCGCGAGCGATGCCCCCCATGCCATCTGATTGCAGAAAGCCATGAACCGATACCCGTTGTGGAAATACGTCATCGTTGCCTTGGCCGTGGTGTTTGGCTTTCTGTACACCCTGCCCAACTTTTTCGGCGAATCGCCCGCCGTTCAGGTGTCGAGCGGCAAGGCAACGGTCAAGGTCGACAGCAAGGTGCTCGAGCGTGTCGTCGCCACGCTGCAGGCCGCGGGAATTGAGAACAGCGGTATCTTTCTCGATGCCAATGGGGTCAAAGTCCGCCTACGCGACACCGACGCGCAGCTCAAGGCGAAGGATCTGATCGAGAAGCAATTCAATCCGGATGCCGGCGACGCACAGTATGTCGTTGCCTTGAACCTGCTGTCGAGTTCGCCGCAATGGCTGAGCTCGCTGCACGCCTTGCCGATGTACCTTGGCCTCGACTTGCGCGGTGGCGTGCATTTCCTGCTCCAGGTCGACATGCGGGGAGCGCTGACCAAACGCCTCGACGCACTGGGCGGCGACCTGCGGACGCTGCTGCGCGACAAGAACGTACGCCACGCCGGCATCACGCGCGAAGGCGAACGCGTAACGATTCGCTTCCGCGATGCCGACACACGAACCAGGGCGCGCCAGATCGTCGAAGACAACCAACCGGATCTCCAACTCGCCGAACAGGGCGAGGGCGACGATCTGAAGCTTGCGACAACACTGCGACCGGAAGCAATCAAGCGTCTCCAGGAGTTCGCCATCAAGCAGAACATGACGACGCTGAGCAACCGGATCAACGAACTGGGTGTCGCCGAACCGGTGATCGCGCAACAGGGCGCCGACCGCATCGTCGTCCAGTTACCCGGCGTGCAGGATACGGCCAAGGCGAAAGACATTCTCGGCCGGACAGCAACGCTGGAAATCCGCATGGTCGATGAAACACCCGGTGCAGTCGAGGCAGCGCAAGCGGGTCAGCCGCCCTTCGGCAGCGATCTGTACGTCGAACGCGGCGGCCTCCCGCTGCTTGTCAAGAAGCAGGTCGTGCTGACCGGCGACCGACTGACCGACGCCCAACCCGGCTTCGACAACCAGACGCACGAACCGGCCGTTCACCTGACACTCGATGCGGCCGGCGCGCGCATTTTCAAGGATGTGACGCGCGATAACGTCGGCAAACGAATGGCCATCGTGTTGATCGAAAAGGGCAAGGGTGAGGTCGTCACGGCACCGGTGATCCGCTCCGAGATCGGCGGCGGTCGCGTCCAGATCTCGGGCCGCATGAGCACGATGGAAGCCAACGACACGGCGCTCCTGCTGCGCGCGGGGTCGCTTGCCGCGCCGATGGAGATCATCGAGGAGCGGACGATCGGACCCAGTCTCGGCGCCGATAACATCCGGAAAGGATTCCATTCGACGCTCTGGGGCTTTGCTGCGATCGCTGCCTTCATGATCGCCTACTACGTGCTTTTTGGTCTGGTCTCGGTGATCGCCCTGGCCTGCAACCTGCTGTTCCTCGTTGCCCTGCTTTCCCTGCTGCAAGCAACGCTGACGCTACCCGGGATCGCCGCCATTGCGCTCGCCCTGGGCATGGCGATCGACGCCAACGTGCTGATCAACGAACGGATCCGTGAGGAACTGCGCAACGGATCGACGCCGCAAGCGGCGATTCATACCGGCTACGAACGCGCTTTCGGTACGATCCTCGACTCGAACATCACGACGCTGATCGCCGGCGTCGCGCTGCTCGCCTTCGGCTCGGGCCCGGTGCGCGGTTTTGCCGTCGTTCACTGCCTGGGCATTCTGACCTCGCTTTTCTCCGCCGTCGTCGTTTCGCGCGCCTTGATCAATCTGATCTATGGGCGCCGGCGTCGAACGGAGTCACTCGCCATCGGCCAGATCTGGAAACCCGGTAACCAACACGGCGTAATCGCCGACTGAGGAGGCACGACGATGGAATTTTTCCGGATCAGCAAGGACATCCCGTTCATGCGCCACGCGCTGGTGTTCAATGTCATTTCGCTGGTCACTTTCCTGCTTGCCGTCTTCTTCCTGTTCAGCCGCGGCCTGCATCTCTCGGTCGAGTTCAGCGGCGGGACGCTGATCGAACTCAGCTATGCGCAGGCCGCCGATCTGGAAAAGGTGCGCGGCGCTCTCGGCAAGGCCGGCTATACCGACTTTTCCGTGCAGAACTTCGGGTCGAGTCATGATGTGCTGATCCGCCTGCCGCTGAAGGCTGAACAGAACACGGCGAAGATTGGCGAGTCGGTGATGAATGCGCTGTCCGTCGAAGCCCCGGGCGCGAGTCTGCGCCGAGTCGAGTTCGTCGGGCCACAGGTTGGCAAGGAGCTTGCCGAAAACGGCGCGCTCGCCTTGTTGCTCGTCGTCATCGGGATCGTCGTCTACCTGGCGTTCCGCTTCGAGTGGCGTTTCTCGGTCTCGGCGATCATCGCCAACCTGCACGACGTGGTCATTATTCTCGGCTTCTTCGCCTTCTTTCAGTGGGAGTTTTCGCTCTCGGTACTGGCCGCGGTGCTGGCCGTTCTGGGCTACTCGGTGAACGAATCGGTCGTCGTCTTCGACCGCGTGCGCGAAACGTTCAAGAAGGTCCGTGGCCTGACCACTGCCCAGGTCCTCGATCATGCGATCACCAGCACGATTTCGCGTACGATCATCACGCACGGTTCGACCCAGATGATGGTCCTTTCGATGCTCATCTTCGGCGGCGAAACGCTCTACTATTTCGCGCTGGCGCTGACCATCGGCATCTGTTTCGGAATCTACTCGTCGGTCCTCGTCGCCAGCCCGCTCGTCATGTGGCTCGGCGTGTCGCGCGAGCAATTCGTCCGTGTGAAGAAGCAGATCGAAGGAGCCAATCGCGACGGCGCAGTCGTTTAAGCCGAGTGCCGCGATTGCCGGGTGCCGCGGCGCTGCCGCCGGCATGACAGGATGGCCGCGCAGCGTTGCGCGGATTTCGGCGTACGCGTAGAAGAGAGGAGCAAGCGATGAACAAGCAACGCATTCTGCTTTGGGACCTGCCGACACGCGTGTTTCACTGGTCGCTTGTCGCTCTCGTCGTGGCTTCGGTGATCAGCGGGAAAATCGGCGGTAACGCGATCGTCTGGCACGGCCGCTGCGGATTGGCGATCGTCGGTCTGCTCGCCTTTCGCCTGGTCTGGGGACTCATCGGCTCGACCTACGCACGCTTCCTCAGCTTCATTCCGACCCCCGCTTCGTTGATCGCCTACCTGCGCGGTCAGTGGCACGGCGTTGGCCACAATCCGCTGGGTGCGTTCTCGGTCTTCGGCCTGCTTTGCCTGCTTGCCTTGCAGGCGGGGACCGGCCTGTTTGGCAACGACGATATCGCCTTTCGCGGACCGCTCGCTGGACTGGTCAGCGGCGAACTCAGCGATTGGCTGACCGGCGTACACAAGCTGTCGATCAATCTTCTGATCGCGCTCATCGTGCTACACCTGGCAGCCGTCACCTTCTATGCACGGGTCAAGAAGGATAATCTCGTACAGCCGATGGTAACCGGCTGGAAGGAGGTCGAGGCCGGACGGGCCGAGTCGGCAACCGGCGGCGGCTGGCGGGCATTCTGCGTCGCGCTGTTGATCGCTCTGGCCGCTGTGTACGGCGCCTCCGGTGCGTGGTGGCGACCGACGCCGGTTACACCGCCGGCATCGGCCCCAACACCCACCTGGTAGGCAACGCCCAGGCGAAACGGAGAAGCGGCCGGCGTCCCCGCGCCGACCTTACGATGCTTCCTTGACCGAATATCTCAGTCGTTGCGGTACTTGTCGTGGCAGGCTTTGCAGGTTTCGCCGGTCTTGCCGAACTGCGCCTTGACCGCCGCCGCATCGCCGCCAGCAGCCACCTTCTGCAGTTCGTTGGCCTCCTTGTTGAAGGCCATCGCCAGTTCCCTGACCTTGTCCTGTTCCTTGAAGAATTCGGGCTTCACCCGCGTCTTCTGGCCGCCTACCTCCTTGTCGGTACCCGGCCCATAGAGCGCCCCCATGCCGGAGTTGGCTGTCGCGGCGATCAGGTTGGCGGCTGCGACCACCTGCTCCTTGTTGTAGCTCCCTTCCAGATTGGCCTTGATCTTGCCCATGTTCCACGACATGAAGCTGTACCCCGCCTTGCGGTATTTGATCATCTCTTCCGGTTTCAGGGCCTGCTGGGCGAAGACCGTACCGGCCAAGGTGCTCAGAGCAAGCGCAGTCACTAGTTTTCTCATTGATTTTCTCCGTTAGGGTTGACGACAAAGACTACATACAACCAAACCGCCGTTTGGTTCCAGAAATGCTCGCCGGCGCCCAGCGAGTCTAGTCGATCTGACGAAGCGTCTCTGTAACCAGGGTCACTGTGCAACCCCTGGCGTCTGATGGCGATCCGATTGGCAGGAACTCAGCCAGCACGGCTGCGTAGTGCACCGACGACGATGCCCGCCAGCGCAGCAGCAGCCATGATCGACAGCACCGAGCCCCAGGTCGCCTGCTGCGGTCCGACGATCGGCGACCAGACGGCGACCAGCAGGCCACCACCCAGCAAGCCAAAGATGCCACCGACGAACGCTCCACGCTTCACTGCGCCGCGCCGACCATCGTCACCGTAACAGTGCGGACAATATGCCGCGTTCGGCGCGATCGGCTGTTCGCAAGCGGGGCAGACGGGCGCGTCCGGCCGCAAGTCGCTGCTCGCCACTTCGCCGCTGTCAGGCGACTTCCCGACTGCTGGCGTGTCCCCTGCCGCCATCAGATTCGCCGCGCCAGTTCAGCGGCCAGCCCGGTATAGGCGGCCGGAGTCAGCGCCAGCAGTTCTGCCCGCGCCGGTTCAGGAATCTCCAGCGACGCGACGAAATGCTGCATCTCTTCTCGCGTCACGCGCTTGCCGCGCGTCAGGTCCTTCAGCTTTTCATACGGATTTGCCACACCATAGCGGCGCATGACAGTCTGTACCGGCTCGGCGAGCAATTCCCAGTTGGCCTCGAGATCGGCCTGCAGGCGCTCGGGATCGGCCTCCAGCTTGTGCAGGCCACGCAGCAGCGAGTCATAAGCAAGCAGCGTGTACCCCAGCGCTACCCCCATATTGCGCAGGACCGTCGAGTCGCTCAGGTCACGCTGCCAGCGCGAAACCGGCAGCTTGTCTGCCAGGTGGCGCAGCAAGGCATTCGCCAGCCCGAGATTGCCCTCCGAGTTCTCAAAATCAATCGGGTTGACCTTGTGCGGCATCGTCGATGAACCGATCTCGCCCGCGCGCAACTTTTGCCTGAAGAAACCCAGCGAGATATAGCCCCAGACATCGCGATCCAGATCGAGGAGAACCAGATTGGCGCGCGCAAAGGCATCAAACAGTTCCGCCATCGTGTCGTGCGGCTCGATCTGTATCGTATACGGGTTGAACTCGAGGCCGAGCGATTCGACGAAAGCACGCGAAAAACCTTCCCAGTCGTACTCCGGGTAAGCTGCCAGATGGGCATTGTAGTTGCCAACGGCGCCATTCATCTTGCCGCGCAACCTGACCTGGGCAATGGCTATCCGTGCGCGGTCGAGACGATAGGCGACGTTAGCCATCTCCTTGCCGACCGTCGTTGGCGTCGCTGGCTGCCCGTGCGTGCGCGACATCATCGGCAAGTCGGCGAATTCGTGTGCCAGTTCGCGCAGGCGGGCGAGCAGGCGATCGATCATCGGAAGCAGCGTATCGGCGCGCGCCGACTGCAGCATCAAGGCGTGCGCCAGATTGTTGATATCCTCCGAGGTACAGGCGAAGTGGATGAACTCGGCCACGCGCATGACTTCCTGGTTGCCCGACAGACGCTGCCTGATCCAGTACTCGAGCGCTTTGACGTCGTGCTTGGTGACATCCTCGATCGCCTTCACCTGACGCGCGTCGTCGGGCGAAAAGGCCTCGACCAGAGCGTCCATCTCCGCCGTCGTAGCCGGCGAAAAGTCGGGAATCTCGACGAAATGTGGCTCGCGGGCGAGCGCCTTCAACCATCCGATTTCGACCTGCAGACGTCGCCGGATCAGCCCGTACTCCGAAAACAGGGGACGAAGGGCGTCGAGCTTGTCGGCATAGCGACCGTCGAGCGGCGACAGTGAGGTGAGCGTTGTGAGAGTCATGCGAGTCGCTTGCAGGCCGAATGGAAAGCAGATCGAAAAAGGGGGTACCAAGGTTAGCACCTATTCTACCGCGCTCAGCCGGCAACCGTCGCTCATTCTGGCGGCGATGCTATAATTGTGCGACTGATCTTACCCGCAGGATGCAGATGAAGCTTATTGGATCATTGACCAGTCCTTACGTCCGCAAGGCCCGTGTTGTCCTGGCCGAAAAAAAGATCGACTACGATTTCGAGCTTGATTCGCCCTGGGTTGCCGGCAACAGCGTGGCCAGCGCCAACCCGCTGGGCAAGATTCCGGTGCTCGTCCTGGATGACAACACGGTTCTTTTCGACTCGCGCGTGATCGTCGAGTATCTGGACAATGTCGCGCCCAACAACAAGCTGATGCCAGGGCCAAACCGCGAGCGCAGCGAAGTGAAGCGGTGGGAGGCACTGGCCGACGGCGTTTGCGATGCGGCGGCGTTGGTCTTCCTCGAGCGTAAGCGCCCGGAAGAGCAGCAATCGACTGAGTGGATCACCCGCCAGGAAGAGAAGCTCCTGCGCAGCCTCGAGTTCATGGCCGAAGAACTTGGCGAAAACGCGTGGTGCATGGGAACGCACTTCTCGCTCGCCGATGTGGCCGTCGGCTGCGCCTTGGGCTACCTGCTGTTCCGCTTCCCGCAGATCGACTGGCAGGACAAGCACCCCAATCTGGCGCGCCTGTACGACAAGCTGATGCGCCGCGTTGCGTTCTTGGAAACGATTCCGCACGCCTGATCGGCGCCAACCCGCCAAGCGTCGTCGGCCGGCGCTTCAGACGCTCGTGCAGAGCGCTCCCGCGGCCGTGCCGGAGGAGTGCGGCAACGCCAGACGCTCCATCAGATAGCACAGACAGTCCTGGCGGACGGCCCGCTCGTCGAGGGTCAGCATGGCCGGGGTCGCCGCGCGCTGCAGCCTTATGCTCCCATCGCGGCTAGAGAAGTAGGCCTCGCTGACGTCGCGTCCGCTTTCGTCGCGCACCTCGAGTGGCCGGTCGAGCCGTGAGCGTCCGAACACCTTGCCCGCCGCCAAGGGACGAAAATTCATGTGGTCTAGTTGCGCGTGCAGATTTACCTCGGCCGGCGCGTCGCCGAAAGCGAAGGACACCCCCGTCGGGATGCGGACCGTGGCTACCGTATGGTACAAGTCGATGTCATGCTCATGGACGGCGTGCGTGGGAAACTGCGCGAGATGCAGGCAGGCTTCGAGGAAACGTGCGGCATGTTCCTCGCTTGCCGGCGCCCCTGGTTTGCCGCACTCGACAGTGAGCGCCGGGCAATGTGCGGCAAAGGCCGATGTCTGCGACCCGGGCAGACCGCGAAACCAGACGACCGTGCGCGAAAAGAGTAGCGCGAGGTGCAGGACGGTGTGCTCGAGTCGATTGACCACGCTGTAGTACGGATTGATCCCCGTATTATTGTGCACGTCGATGCTGGCAAAGACCTTGCGCGCCAGCATGATTCGCCAGACCTCGCGCATCGCCGCATTTTCCGGCGTATTGCCATGCCGCTCGGTCCCTGGCCAGGTGCGATTGTAGTCGGGCTGGTGGTCAAGCCGGCGCAAGCCCATGCGCGCTGCGTCGACGTTGCCGATCAGGATTGACAGCGCGCGCGGCAACGGGCGTTGAGCATGTGCCCGGAGCATGCTCTGCAAGGCGACGACACCGCTGTCTTCATTGCCATGCTGCAAGACTGAAACGAACAGCGGTTGTGGACGCCGTCCGGGAAGATGAATCAGCGTCGGACCGGGAAGGATACGGTGCAAGTCGCGTGCAGGCGTGTCGAGAAATTTGGCGGGCAGCGTTTCCAGTATGGTAAGCATGCAATCGGGAGGTTAGATAGGCCACTCGTGCACGGGCACGAGGCGGCGCTGATGAGTGAGATAGTCAGCGGTCAGCCGGACGAAATTGCGGTGCTTTGCGTAATGCGCGAGTTGCCAGGCGGCACCGTTGCGTCCACTGCGCAAGCGTCCGTCGATGACGCCCAGGTAGCGGTGGCGGTCTTCGGAGGCTAGCGCCAGTTCGGCCAGCCCTTGCCGCGCCAGCGGCAGCAGTTCGCCTGCCAGCAACTCGCCGGCGGTAATCCGACGTCCTCCGAACCACGTCAGTTCGGCCGCCAGCCCGCAGCGCGCTGCGCGATAGAAGTTGGCGCGGGCGACCGTGAACGGGAGTTCCCGTTCCGGCGCCACGGCCCGTCCAGCCAGGCTGTGTACGGCACCGTAATAGAAGGCAGCGTTGGCGATCATGTCGACAATGCTGGGTCCGGCAGGCATCACTCTGTGCTCGACGCGTAGATGTGGCCGATCGTTGTCGTCGAAGCCGACCAGCAGGCGATTCCAGCGCCAGATCGTTCCGTTGTGCAGCCTGAGATGAGCACAAGACTCGATCGCCCCCGGCACTTCGAACGGCAGCAGAACGGCGTACGAGGAAAGATTCTCGGTGAACAGCTCGGTCGGATCGGCGCCAAGATAGCCCGAACCAAAGGTCACGCGCAGGTGTTCGGGATGGCCTGGATCGCAGCAATCAACGGCTTGTTCGAACAGCGGAATGCGCGTTTCGTGCCACAGCGTACGACCAAAAAGGAAGGGAGAGTTGGCAGTGAGCGCAACCAGCGGCGCGGCAAGAACCAGTGAAGCATTATAGGTGCGCGCCACATCGCGGGCCGGTGTCTGCAGGTGAACCTGAAAAGATGTCGTTGCCGCCTCGAGCATTACATCGCTGTGGGTTGTCGCCAAGCGATCGGTGCCTTCGATGGTCAGCGTCAGCGGCCGACCGCCGCGCAACCGCAAAATCTGTTCGTTGAGCGTGGCGTAGCGTCGGCTGGGCGACATGCTGGCCAGCGAGAGGTCGGTTTCGCGCAGAGTCGGCAGGATGCCGATGGCGATCAGCGATCCCTGCTCTTCTGCCGCCACCTGCTGGCATTGCTGCCAAGTGGCGGTCAGTTCGCATTCAAGCCGGGCCAGCGCGCTGCCCTGGAGAAGCTGTGGAGTGGCGTTGAGCTCGACATTGAAGCGCGACAGTTCGGGGACCACCAGCGGACTGTTCAAGCGGGCGAGGAAGGCGACGTTGCGCGCCGCCGGCAAACAGCCCGCATCGATCAGCCACGCCTCGAGTTCGAAACCAGCCACACGCTGCGCGTCAGCAAACCGCCCGTTGGCATAAGCAGTCCGGGCGTAGCGTGTCTCTTCGGCCAGGCGTTGGCCGAAGCGGGTGAAGTCCTCGCGCGCAGCGCCATGCGTGCCAATTTCCGTACCCATCGGCCATCCTCCCAAAGTCGGTGTCCCACCGGCAAGGCAAAGTCGGAATCGGGTGTGGGAGCCGCGCCCATACTCGGCCCGGGCCGAGCCCGGACAAGCTGGACTGCCGCACTCAGCCGTCAAGCCGGCGACCCGAGCGAGCACATCGTGTGAGCTTAGCACCGGCTGCTCAGGAGAGAAAGGAGCTGGTACCGGTCTCCCGCTGCCGCCGGAGCGGCCCCGGACAAGGCGGCTCGCCTTGCTCGACCTCGATCGCCGGCAGGCTGACCCAGAACCTGATCTTGCCGGCTCGACAATCGACACCCGCCTGGCCGCCATGTCGCTCGGCGACCGTGCGCACGAAATACAGGCCCAGGCCCATGCTCGAGGTTGACCTGGCCTCACCGATGCCCGAACTGAACTGCTGAAAGAGACCTTCAATCTGCTCTGCGGACAACGCTGGGCCATCGTTCTCTACCCAGAAGCGGATGGCCTCTTCCCCATACGCGTCAAGACCGATGGCGACCGGCGTCCCGGCTGGAGCGTAGTTGAGCGCATTGTCCAGGAGATTGATCGCACAGCGCTCGATCGACTGAAAATCGCCCCGGATCCACACCGGTTCATCCGGCAGACGGCGAATGAGTTCGGTTTGCCGGCGCTCGGCGAGCAGATGCACCTCGTCAAGCGCCTGGTCAAGCAGGCCGATCAGCTCGATTTCCTTCATCCGGCGCCGGTCAAGTGTTTCTGCCCGAGCCAGCCAGAGAAAGGCCTGCGCCATCGCCAGCGCCCGTCGCAAGGGCGGCAGCAGACGCTGCGGGTCACACTCCGCTTCGCTCTCGAGCTGGCAGACGACACTGGCCAGCGGAGCGCGCAGGTCGTGCGAAATGAAAGCCAGCGCCTCGTTGCGCTGCGCTTCGAGATCGCGCATGGCTTTCTTGGCGGCCAGCACCCAGGCAATCCGTTGCTCGAAACTGAGGCCGCCCATCTTCGCCAATGAGGCCGTCCCTGATCGCCGGTCCGGAAAGATCGTCTGCAGTTCGCGCAATTCCTCGTCGAAATGGCGCCGTACAGCTTCCAGGCGGCGCCAGCTCCACAAAGGGAAAGCAAGCACACCGGCGATCAGCGCACCGCTCGGCGCGAACCAGATCTGGGTGAGGCCCGGCAACAGGCCGCACGCCATGCTAAGAAACAGGACCCAGGCGATACTCGCCAGCAAACCAGGCAACGGCATCAGGCGCGGCAACCAGAACAGGGGTACGGCAGACAGCAGCACCGTGCAGAGTAAGCCGACGGGCAGCGGCAGGTCATCGATCATCCGTCCTTCGCGCATCGACAAGACAAGATTGGCCTGTACTTCCACCCCCGACATCGGCTGTCCTGGCGGCGACACGGGCGTCATCACCGCGTCGCCAAGACCGACAGCAGTCGCGCCGACAAGCACAATCCGGCCAGCGAAGGTGCCTGGCGGCAGATCGAGGTCAACCGCCGAGGCGTAGGACAATTGCGGCACTGCCCGTGGTGGCCCAGAGTAGGCCAGGCGCTGGGGCGACTCGCGCAGGATGCGAGCGCCAGCCGACGAGCGAGCGCCAAGCACTGCCCGGCCAGCAGCCCCATCACCCGGCGACTGGCGCGCCACGCGCAAGAGTTCGCTCGCCAGCAGGGGCCAAGTGGCCGTACCGACGCCCTCGCGCAGATCGACCGCGCGTACCACCCCATCGGCGTCCAGACGCACGCCAATCCGCCCGATACCCGCTGCTGCAGCGGACAACTCGCGAATCGGCGGCGATTCGACCAGTTGCCCGCCGGCGCCAGCGAATTCAATCACCAGGGGCAGAACGACATTGCCACAAGCGGCCATGGCTTCAGCGAGCAAGCGGTCAGCGTGCGGATCGTCACTCTGCTCACTGAAAGCGACATTGAAACCGATCGCCGCCGGCTTGTCCGCGCACAGCTTGCGAAGCAGGCGCGCATGCCAGAAACGCGGCCACGGCCAGCGACCAAAACGATCGAGACTCTCTTTGTCCACTGCGACGATCAGGACATCCGCCGGCATCGCACGCCAATTCAGGCGCTGGCCGATATCGAAGATCAGATGGTCGATCCGGACGAGCAGACCGCTCACACTCGTCGCCACAGCAATTACGCCGAGCAGCAGAGCAACCCGCAAAACCTCAGCGCTGGGCCAACGGGCGCGACGATTCGGTCGAGACATCGTAAGGGCAGCCTCTACAGGCGGGGAGCGACGTTGGGGAAAATCCTTGCCTGTTCAGACAGCACCGTCAGGCAGAGTGGGCAGTTCACGCGGTACGGCCTGGTGAACTGGGTCAGACTATTGCCCGACAGCGCCCAGCAGGCAATTGGCCAAGCGGAGACATCAGCCAGGACCGCGGGCACGTTCGAGACGGTAGCCATAGCCGTAGATCGAAGTCAGCCGCCAGCCGAATTTCGGAATCAGCCCGAGTTTCCGCCGCAGCGCACTGACATGCACATCGACGGTGCGCGTATCGATATCTGGTGTCAGCGACCAGACGACCTGGATCAGGTGTTCGCGACTCAAGGCGCGCCCGATGTTCTTGAACAAGTAGAGCGCCAAGTCCGTCTCCCGGTCGGTCAGCGCCACTAGCTGATCTTCCAGCGCGATCAGACGGCGGCCATGGTCCACCGTCAGGCGCCCGAAATCGCGTTGCATCGTTGCCGCTCCAGCGCCGCTCCGACGCCGTGTGACCGCCTCCAGGCGCGCCAGCAGCAGAGGGCGCGAAAGCGGCTTGACGATATAGTCGTCGGCACCAGCGGTAAGCACACCGACGACATCCTCCTCGCTGTCGCGCCCCGTGGTAAACACGACCGGTGGCATCGCCTGGCGCAGCTTGATCTGCAAACGCGCCAGAACATCGATGCCGGACAGATCGGGCACCAGCCAATCGAACAGGCAGGCATCGAAACGCCTGCTCTCAACCGCCTGCGCGCAACGCACGCCGCTGCTGAACCACTCCACTTCGTAGCCGGCAGCGTGCAGCCAGTCGGTTACCGTTCCCGCGAGACTGGTTTCGTCTTCAAGGTATGCAATTCTCATGGCAAGCGATTGGCCGACAGCACAGCCGGTGGCAGATAAACAGCAGGCGGGCGAAGATGCGACATCACTTCCACATTGTACCCGACGGAAGGCATCACAACACCTGACCAAGCAGCAAAGCCCGAACGCTTTTGAACTTCGGTCAGCGGTGCCGGGGTTCTGCCGGCACGCCGGGCGGAGCACCCGTCGCCCAGGACGCCGCTTGCAAGCCGTCCAGTCGCCGCCAATGATTGCCGAACAAGCCTTCGAGCGGCCTGAAACTCGCCTTGTAGGCCATCTTCTGGCTGTCGCGAATCCAGTAGCCCAGGTAAAGATAGGGCAGATGATTGGCGACGCACTGCGCAATCTGCCAGACGATGTTGTACGTTCCCAGGCTGGCGGGCTGCAAGTCCGGATCGTAAAAGGTGTAGACCGAGGACAGGCCGTCGCTCAGCACGTCAAGGATGCTCACCATGCGCAGCACGCCATCCGCGGAAAACTCGATCAGCCGCGTATCGACACGGCTTTGCAGCAGGAACTGTGTGTACTGCTCATGGCCGTCCTGATCCATGCCACCACCGGCATGGCGCGCCGCCTGGTAACGCAGATACAGTGAATAGTGATCGTCGCGAAAGCGTAAGGGAAGTTCGCGCACCAGCAGATCGGAATGCATCCGGATGCTGCGCCGCTGACTGCGGTTGGCGCGAAACAGATCGACCGGCAGACGCACCGGTACACACGCCTGACAGTCGTCGCACTGCGGCCGATAGGTAAACACACCGCTGCGCCGGAAGCCTTGACGCACGAGCTCGCCATAGATCTCGGTGTTGATCAGGTGACTTGGCGTAGCGACCAGCGAGCGTGCCCGCCGGGCCGGCAGGTAGCTGCAGGCATACTGCGATGTCGAATAGAACTGCAGCAACGAGAAAGGCAGCTCGGAATCGTCAGGTAAAGCCATGCGTCTCGATCCAAGGCTGGCCCGCCGCATCGCTCGGCCAGCGGCCAGGCTGCCAGTTAGCCGCGACCAGCGTCCGCAGACGTTCCAGGAAGGCCGTGCGCGGGATCTCACGCGCGCCGAGCGATGCCAGATGCGGAGTGCTCATCTGACAATCGATCAGACCGAAGCCCTCCTCTGCCAGGAAACGCGCGAGATGCGCGGCAGCAATCTTCGAAGCGTCGCTGACATGGGAAAACATCGATTCACCAAAAAACGCGCGCCCGATCGCCAACCCATAGAGGCCGCCGACGAGTTCGCCGTTCCGCCAGGTTTCCACCGAATGGGCAATGCCCAGTTCGAAAAGCCGGTAATACGCACGCTGCATTTCATCGGTAATCCAGGTACCTGTCTGACCCGCGCGCGGCGTTTCGGCGCACGCCCGAAGGACCGCCGCAAAGTTGCTGTCCAGCCGCACTTCGCAGCGCGCGCTGCGCAGGCTGCGACGCAGCGAGCGCGAAATCCGGAACTCGCCGGGAATGAGCACCATGCGCGGATCAGGACTCCACCAGAGGATTGGCTCGCCGGGCGAGTACCAAGGGAAGATTCCCTGCCGGTACGCGGCGAGCAGGCGTTGCGGCGACAAATCGCCGCCCGCGCAAAGCAAGCCGTTGGGCTCGGTCAGCGCCTCTGCCACCGGTGGAAACGGTTCGCCATCGGCGAGCCAGTCAATCATTGGCCGGCCGATCGCATAGTCGGCTGGGCGAACCGCTCGCCCTGGCTGCTGGAGGCGAGCGAGTGACGACTGCAGCCGGCACACGCAAGCCAAGCTTCCTCGTTACTGCGGCCCGTGCGGCAGCGCGCGAGGGTGCCTGCTGCCCGATCCGGCAGGCCCCTCAAGCAGAAATTCGATAGCAATGTGCGTTTCATGGTGATCAAGCGTGCAAGCCCGGCCGCGTTACCAGCGGCGAGCGATCATGGTCTGATCAAAATCGATCCGCCGCCAGCCCGAACTGACGCGGCGCACGGCGCCGGCTTGCCAAGGAAGTAGAGGCGACCCATTATAGTTGAGCTTCAAGTCCTCCCCAGACGCCGGAATGCTCGCCTGCGTCGTCGCCCGGCCAGGCGCCGCGCGCAGCAACCGCCGACACAGGCTGACGCGCGCATGCTGGTTGGCTTATGCTGGTTCGCCGGGCGTGCTCACCGGGCACGGACTGCTGCACTGCGCGTCCGAGAATCTGAATGAGACGCTTTCGCACCTGCGCTGAAAAAGAAACGACGCAGAGCGTCGTTTCAGGGCACTACCGCGTTCAGCGTGAAAGCAATCGGCGTGCGCCGTTGTAGCGCTGTATCCAGTAGCTCTGGCGCATGTCCTCGATGCGCACTTCGGCGCCGGTACGCGGCGCGTGCATGAACCTGTTGTCGCCGAGATAGATGCCAACGTGCGAAAAGGCGTGGCGCATGGTATTGAAGAAAACGAGGTCACCAGCCTTCAGTTCGTGCCGGTCGATCACTGTACCCACCTCGCTTTGCTCGCGCGCCGTGCGCGGCAGCAGGATGCCGATGGCTTCCTTGAAGACCAGCTGCACGAAACCGCTGCAATCCAGGCCGGTATCGGGATTGGTGCCACCGAAACGGTAATTGATGCCGATCAGCTCAAAACCCTTGAGAATCAGATCCTGTGCACTGTTGGTGTAGCGCTCGAAAAGCGAAAGTTCATCGGCCGGCTTTGCCGGCTCGCTGGCATGGACATAGCCGGATCCTGAAAGAACGATCAGTGCGGCGCCTAGGAGGGAGTGAAAAAGAGATATCTTGGGCATAAGGACGCAATTTATGTGAAAAATTTCACGCTGTAAAGCCCCCTGTGGCGCCCACCGGTACGCATCACAAACCGTGCAAGCCGCCCTCACAAGGAATTAAAAGTCAAGCAAAACATCAGGCTGCGGCGCCGTGGCAGACACCGCAGCAGGCCTCGGGGAGCGCGCCAAGGGCTGCCATCCGCACTCAACACAACGATTTTTGTGTTTATAATCCGCCACCGCGGCGAATGCGGGAAATGCCTGACTCGCTGAAGCAGCGATCGATTCCTCTTCTTGCAGGGAGTACACATGAGCCCATTCAAGGCTTATCGGATTGACGAGAAAGAAGGTCAGACACGTGGCGCTTTCGTCGAAATGGACGAGGCCGGCCTCGATCCAGGTGAAGTGACGCTCAAGGTTGCCTATTCCAGCGTCAACTACAAGGATGCTCTGGCGGCCACTGGCGCCGGCCGGATCATCCGCCGCTTCCCTTGCGTGGGCGGCATCGACCTCGCGGGAACGGTTACCGCAAGCAGCGACGCGCGTTTCCAGCCGGGCGACCCGGTCATCGCGACGAGCTTCGACATCGGCGTGGCCCACCACGGCGGCTACGCGGAGTATGCCCGCGTGCCGGCGGCCTGGGTCGTTCCACTGCCGACTGGCCTGTCGCTTTTCGAGGCGATGGCCCTGGGAACGGCCGGCTTCACCGCCGCGCTGGGCATCGTGCGCATGGAAGAGAACGGTCTTCACCCGCGCAATGGCCCGGTCGTCGTCAGCGGCGCCAGTGGTGGCGTCGGCAGTCTGGCGGTAGACATTCTGGCCCGGCTCGGCTACCAGGTGACCGCGCTGACCGGAAAGGAGAATGAAACCGAGTATTTGCGTGGCCTCGGCGCGACGGAGGTCATGCTGCGCTCCGATCTCGATCTGTCGCGCGTGCGCCCACTTGACCGCGCGCTCTGGGCGGGCGCTGTAGACAACCTGGGCGGCGACGTCCTGGCCTGGATGATCAGCACGATGCGCCAGGGAGGAACGATCGCGAGCATCGGACTAGCCGCCAGCCCGGGACTGAAAACGACGGTCATGCCATTCATTCTGCGCGGCGCTGCCCTGCTTGGCATTGACTCGGGTTACATCGGCGAACCCTATCGTAGCGGCATCTGGCAGCGCCTGGCGAGCGATCTGCGGCCACAGCACCTGGCTGCGATGACCCGCCGCCTCGCGTTTGACGACCTGCCGGGCTGTTTCGACGACTTCCTGGCCGGTCGCGCCCACGGACGCATCGTCGTCGAGATTGCCGGCGCGTAGACTGCGCGCAGCCGGGAGAAGCAACGAGCTACGATGGAGAATCCGAACCTGGCGTTGCGTGTTCTGATCATCGACCAGTCGCGCATGGTCCGTGCCAAACTGATCAAGCTGATCAGCAAACACTACGGTTTTCGCGAGGAAGCGGATGGCGAAGCGGGCTGGCAGGCTCTCGTGCTCGACCACTCCATCCACCTGGTGATCTGCTCGCTTTCCTTGCCGATTCTCGACGGAGAGGGCTTGCTGGCGAGGGTTCGCTCGTCGAAGCTCGCGCGCCTGCGGCGGATGCCGGTGCTCGTCATCGCCGGCGACAATACCGAAGCGATGGAGCGCGCGCTCGCGCTCGGCGCGTCCGATTTCATCAACCGCGCGGTGAGCAGCAATGAGCTGCTGACACGCATCGAGACGCTGCTGCGCCTTGCCGCGCAACAAGGCGAAGCGAGCGACGAAGCGGCGCAAGGCCGGCAGCACCCGAACACCGGGCTGCCCGGTCGCCGGCAGATCGAGACCGACACCGGGCGCAGCGTAGCGCAGGCGCTACGCAAGGAAACCCCGGTGAGCATCATGATTCTTGGCTTCGACCGTGTCGACCGCCTGCGTGACGAGTACGGCGAGGAGATGGCGCGCGAATTCCAGCGACGCCTGGCCAGCATGCTGGCCAAGAAGGTACGCCGCGAAGACAGCCTGGGCCACTACACCGACGACGACCTGGTCGTCGTGTCGCCGGGAACGCCGTATCCGGCCAGCGAAATATTTGCCCGGCGCCTGTGCGAGGCTTTCGCCGTGGCAAACATCACTGTCCATGGCGAGCGCGTCGATCTGACGATCAGCATCGGCGTCGCCAACACACCGGTTGACCGGCAGAACACGGCCATTGCCCTGTTGGCGCTCGCCGCGCAGCGTTTGAAGGCGGCCCGCGCTGCTGGCGGCAACCGGGTGGTCGCGTGTCTCGAACACGCGCAGCAACCGACCGCACCGGCGATCGGCCACGCAATCAACCTGATCAAGGCCGGGCGAGAAACGGAAGTCATCCCGCACCTCGCGGCGCTCGGCCAGGAAGTACTCCCTTTGCTCGAGCTTCTGGCAAGGGAGCTGAAGCTGGGTCTGCCTCTGGCAGATCTTCAACAACGGATGCTTGACCGCGTGCGGAAAGTCGAAGACGCGCGGCAAGCGTAGTTTCCACGGGTGCAGGTGGGTCATATTTTGCGAGAGGGAGTCTCATGACGACAGTCAAAGAGTTTCACAAGAGGTCAATCGAAAATCCGGACGCCTTCTGGGGTGAAGAAGCCAAGCGCATCGACTGGCACAAACCGTTCAGTCAGGTTCTCGATTTTTCCCGGCCGCCATTCGCCAAATGGTTTGTCGGCGGCGAAACCAACATCTGCTACAACGCCATTGACCGCCATGCGGCGAAGCGACCCAACGACCGTGCCTTGGTCTTCATCTCGACCGAAACCGACCAGGAAGTCGTCTATTCCTTCGCCGAACTGAAAACTGAAGTGATTCGCATGGCGGCGATCATGCAAAGCCTGGGCGTCGGCAAAGGGGACCGCGTCCTCATCTACATGCCGATGATTGCCGAAGCCTTGTTTGCCATGCTTGCGTGCACACGGATCGGTGCGATCCATTCCGTCGTCTTTGGCGGCTTCGCTTCCGGGTCGCTGGCCACGCGAATCGACGACGCCACTCCGAAACTCGTCGTCTCGTCGGACGCCGGCATGCGCGGCGGCAAGGCTGTGCCCTACAAAGATCTGCTCGACGAAGCGATCTCGCTCGCCGTCCATAAGCCGGGCAAGGTGCTGATGGTCGATCGCGGGCTTGACAAGGGCTTCAACAAGGTTGCCGGGCGTGACGTCGATTACGCGACGCTGCGCGCGCAGTTCATGGACGCCGATGTCCCGATTACCTGGCTGGAGTCGTCGGAACCGTCTTACATTCTGTACACCTCGGGCACCACCGGCAAACCGAAGGGGGTTCAGCGCGACACCGGCGGCTACGCGGTAGCGCTAGCCTCGTCGATCAAGCACATCTACTGCGGTGAAGAAGGCGAAACCTATTTCGCCACCTCCGACATCGGTTGGGTGGTCGGTCACTCGTACATTGTTTACGGGCCGTTGATCGCCGGGATGTGCACCATCATGTACGAAGGTACGCCCCTGCGCCCGGACCCCGGTATCTGGTGGCAGATCGTCGAGAAATACAAGGTCAATGTCATGTTCTCCGCCCCGACCGCCGCCCGTGTTCTGAAGAAGGCCGACCCGGCGTACATGCATAAGTACGACCTGTCGAGCCTCAAGCACCTCTTCCTCGCCGGCGAACCGCTCGACCAGCCGACGCACGAATGGATCATGGGCGAGCTTCGCCTGCCAGTGATCGACAACTACTGGCAGACCGAGACCGGCTGGCCGATCCTCTCCGCAATGCCCGGCGTCGAAAAGACGGAAATCCGCTTCGGCACACCGAGCTTCCCGGTGTACGGCTACAACCTCAAGATCTTCCGCGA
>NZ_JAVMKF010000188.1:0-23447 GCF_031732815.1 Accumulibacter sp.
AGCGGTTTTCGCTCTCAATCCAGAAGCGTCGATACTGCAGATTGGGCAGGAAGCGACGCTTCGTTCTGTTGTTGGCGTGGGAAACGTTGTTCCCTACCATCGGGCCTTTGCCCGTCACCTGGCAAACACGCGCCATGATTGTCGCTCCAGTTAACGTTGGGAGTAAAACCTGCGATTCTAGCCGATAAGCTTGCTGCTTTTCAAGATCTTTGACGATCCTGAGCCAGAGGTCTTCGCCGCTTGGGACCGTCCATCGCTCATCCGATAGAAGTAGCGCCAGCGCACGCTCGGATCGCCTGCAACCGCCGCTCAGAGCAGTCCGCGTTCGGCGAAAGAGAGCGGCGTGGCGTGGGCAGCGACGATGAAATGGTCGAGTACGCGCACATCGACCAGCGCCAGCGTCTGCTTGAGTTCGGTCGTCAGCAATTCGTCGGCGCGAGACTGCTCGGCGACGCCCGAGGGATGGTTGTGCGCCAGCACGACGGCCGCCGCGTTATGCCGCAGCGCCCGCTTGACGACCTCGCGCGGATAGACGCTGGTCTGTGTCAGCGAACCGCGGAAGAGTTCTTCGGCCGTGATCAGGCGATTTTGCGCGTCCAGCCAGAGGGCCATGAACACCTCGTGCTCCAGGCCGGCCAGATGCAAGCGCAGGTAGTCGCGCACCGCGCCGGGCGTCGCCAGCGTGCTGCTCCGCTTGAGTTCCTCACTCAACGAACGCCGGGCCATCTCAAGTACCGCCTGCAACTGCGCAAACTTGGCCGGCCCCATTCCGGGAACCGCCGAGAATTCCTCCCGACTGGCTGCGAACAGGCGGTTCAGGCTGCCGAAGCGACCGATCAGTTCGCGTGCGAGATCAACCGCCGTCTTCCCCCGGCTGCCGACACGCAGGAAGATCGCCAGCAGTTCAGCGTCCGATAGCGCCGCCGCCCCCAGGGTCAGCAGGCGCTCGCGTGGACGTTCATCTTCCGGCCAGTCGGTAATCGCCATGACGCTCCCTCGCCTCCCGTTGCACGTGCCAACATTGTAATCCGACCAGCCGATGTCTGTAGAAAACCACTACATGCGCAGTAAGCTTGACTGCGATTGGAGCGACGCCTAAGATTCCGAAGTTTTTTACCCGGGTGCCGCGTCGTGAGAATGGAGCAGTTCTACGGTCTGATCGGAGCAGACATGAGTGCGGTCGACGCGGTCATTCGCCAGCGCCTGCACTCGGATGTCGTGCTTGTCCGACAGGTCGCCGAGTACATCGTGCAAGGCGGCGGCAAGCGATTGCGTCCGGCCCTCGTCCTGCTTGCGGCGGGGGCGCTCGGCTACGACAAGGGAACGTTTCATCACGAACTGGCAGCGGTGATCGAGTTTATCCACACGGCGACACTGCTCCACGACGATGTCGTGGATGGCTCCGAGTTGCGGCGTGGCCGCGAAACGGCAAACGCACTGTTCGGTAACGCAGCCAGCGTGCTGGTCGGCGACTTTCTCTACTCGCGCGCGTTTCAGATGATGGTTTCCGTGAACGACATGCGCATCATGCAGGTGTTGTCGGACGCGACCAACGTCATCGCCGAAGGTGAAGTGCTACAACTGATGAACTGCCACGACGCCGACCTTGACGAAGCCGCCTACCTGAAGGTAATTCGCTACAAGACGGCGAAGCTATTCGAGGCAGCAGCCCAGCTCGGCGCGATTATCGGAGGTGGAAACGCCGCGGTCGAAGCCGGGATGGCGGCCTACGGCTTGCATCTGGGAACGGCATTTCAGTTGATCGACGACGTTCTCGACTACTCCGGAGCCGAAGACGAGACTGGCAAGCATCTGGGCGACGATCTGGCCGAGGGCAAGCCGACGCTACCGCTGATCTTCGTGCTGCGTAATGGAAGCGAGCCACAGGCAGCGGCCGTCAGACGCGCAATCGAAAGCGGGGGGCGCGACGACTTCCCGCAAGTCCTGGCGGCCATCCGCGCCAGCGGGGCGCTGGAATACACGCGACGGCGCGCAGAAAGCGAAGCACAACTCGCAACGGCCGCACTCGCCCCGGTCGCGGCTTCTCAATACAAGGATTCCTTGCTAGAATTAGCGTTCTTCGCGGTCGCCAGGAACTACTAGCGACTCGGGGGCACCCGCGCCGCGTGTGTCCATGTCGCGCGGCTCTGTCTGCAGCGTGGGCGGTGTGGTCTGTAGTGGCGTCAAGCGTCTTTCTTGTTTCGGTCGGGGCGTAGCTCAGCCTGGTAGAGTACTGCGTTCGGGACGCAGGAGTCGGAGGTTCGAATCCTCTCGCCCCGACCACCACTTCATCGTGCCATCCGGCGCTGCAGGGCAGGTATGCCGCCAGGTTCCTCGAAACCAGGCGGCGCTTGCAGGAAGCTTCAACGGGGCTGTCGACTCGGAAGCGCCTGTGTCGTTCGCCGGTGCCGCGCAGGCTGGGTCGGACGATGGGCAAATACCTGCTGCTTCTTGCCTTTTTGTGTGTTGTCTGGTGGATTTGGCGAAAGGGCCAAGCGACGCGGCGCGCCCTGCAGCGGCGAAGCAGCGTCCGGGAAGTCGAGCCGATGGTCGCCTGCGCCCATTGCGGCGTCAACCACCCACTCAGCGAAAGCCTGCGGGCCAACGACAGATACTATTGCTGCCTGGCCCACCAGCGCGAGGCCGAGCCGACCCGACAGTGATTCGGCGAAGCGAAGATGGCGGAGCTTAGCGCCGAGCAGTTTTCGGAGTCGCGCTGGACGTCGCTGCGCTACTTCAACCTCTACCGCTTCGCCGTATCCGCGATCCTCTTCATTTCGGCACTGCTTTATCCTTCTGCTTTCACGCTGCTCACGCCGCATCAGGGTCTGCAACATCTGATCCTGGCCACGGCTTACCTGCTGGCGACCACGTTGGCCGTCGTCCTGGCCTACCGCCATCGGCGAAATTCCAACCTGCAGTTGTCGGCCAGCGTCCTTACCGACATCGCCGTGATGACACTGCTTATCCACATCGGCGGCGGTCTGGGCAGCGGACTCGGGTCGATGCTGCTGGTCACTCTCGCCGGAGCGGGTCTGGTCGGCGAGGGCCGCCTGGTCCTCTTCTACGCCGCGATGGCGTCACTGTCGGTACTCATCGAGCAGACGTTCCGGGGACTGCTCGGCGATTTTGATACGGCCGCCTTTTTCCACGCCGGTGTCTTCAGCGCCGGCTTCTTCGCGATTGCCATCTCGGCCCGCCTGTTGGCCAGCCGCGTGATCGCCAACGAGGAACTCGCACGCCAGCGCGGGCTGGCGCTGAACAACCAGATGCTGATCAGCCAGCGGGTGATCGAGGAGATGCAGGACGGCGTTCTTGTACTTAGCCGCGCAGGGCGGATCAAACAGAGCAATCCTCAGGCCGCCAAGCTGCTGGCGCTCGATCGCGACGAGCAGCGCCCGCTCATCGAGTGCGCGCCGGGTCTTGTCCAGGGCTTCACCGACTGGTGCCGCAGCCCTCATGACGAGGTGCTTCCGATCAGCGTTCCGGCGACGGGAATGGACGTTCAGGCGAGGTTCATCCGAACGTCCAGCTCCGACAGCGACGTTCTGGTCATACTGGAGGACATGGGCCGCCTGCGCGCTCAGGCGCAGCAGCTCAAGCTGGCCGCGCTCGGGCGCCTGACGGCGAACATCGCGCATGAGATCCGCAACCCACTTTCCGCGATTACCCATGCCGGAGAGTTGTTACGCGAGGAAAGGCGCGGTGAGATTTACGAACGCTTGCTGCGCATCGTCCTCGACAATGCCCGGCGACTCGACCGGATCGTGCGCGATGTGCTCGACCTGGGTCGGCGCGACCGCACCTATCGCGAGGCGATCGCGCTACGCGAAGTGCTGCCCGGCTTTCTGGAGGAATACCTGGGGCAGGAGGCCGTAGCGCCCGAAATCGTCGAGCTCAAGGTCGCCGGCAGCGGAACGCTCTGTTTCGATCGCTCGCACTTGCATCGAGTTCTCTGGAACCTGCTCGGCAACGCCTTGCGCCATTGCCGACGGCTGCCCAACAGCGTCTGTCTTGCGGTCAGTGATGGCCCAATTCCAGACACCGTGGAAATCCGCATCAGCGACGACGGAGAGGGCGTCAGCGAGAATCTGCGCGAACAGATCTTCGAGCCCTTCTTTACCACCCATCACCGCGGTACCGGCCTGGGGCTCTACATCGCGCGCGAATTGTGCGAGGCGAACGAGGCCCGGCTTGAACTGGTGGCTTGCGGACCTGGGGCAAGTTTTCGCATTACAGGGAGGTCTGTGGGATGTCATTAGGTAGAACCGAGCGCCGGCCGCGCGGCGAGCTGGCGCGCGTTCTGGTGGTGGATGACGAGGAGGACATTCGTGAGCTGCTCGACCTGACCGTAGCACGCATGGGCCTTTCTGCGGACTGCGCGGGAAGCGTCGGCGAGGCCAGGCGTCTTCTTGAACAGCAGCGCTACAAGCTGTGCATCACCGACATGCGCCTGCCTGATGGCGACGGCCTGGAGATCGTTCGCTTGATCAGCGAACGCTATGGCGAAACGCCAGTCGCCGTTCTGACTGCACACGGTAGCGCGCAGAACGCGGTTGCGGCGCTCAAGGCAGGCGCTTTCGACTACGTCGCCAAGCCGATGGCGCTCGACCAGTTGCGCAGCTTGATCAGGTCGGCGCTCAGCCTCCCATCTCCCAACTGGCCGGGCGAAGCGTCCCACAATGTCGGCAGCGCGGTCGAGCAACTGATCGGTCAGTCATCTGCCATCGAACACGTGCGCCAGATGATCGATCGGCTGGCACGCAGCCAGGCGCCGGTCTACATATCCGGTGAGTCGGGCACCGGGAAGGAACTCGCCGCACGCCTGATCCACGCTCGCAGTGCCCGCCAGGCAGGCCCCTTCATTCCGGTCAACTGTGGCGCGATTCCTGAAACCTTGATGGAAAGCGAGGTCTTCGGGTACCGGAAGGGAGCCTTCACCGGGGCTGAGAGTGACCGCGACGGTTTCTTTCAGGCAGCCAAGGCGGGTACGCTGTTCCTCGACGAAGTCGCCGATCTGCCTCTGCCGATGCAGGTCAAACTCCTGCGCGCCATCCAGGAAAAGAAGGTGCGCAAGGTGGGCAGTGCAATCGAAGAGCCGGTGGACGTACGGATCATTTCGGCCACCCACCGGACGCTGAAGGACTGCGTCGAGGCGGGAAGCTTCCGCCAGGATCTCTACTACCGACTGAACGTCATCGAACTGCGCATGCCCCCCTTGCGTGAGCGGCAGGAAGACATCGAGCCGCTGGTCGACGCGCTGCTGCGCCGCATCTGCGCGGGCAAACCGCCGCGCCTGGATGCGACGGCCATGCAGGCGCTGCAGGCCTACAGCTTTGCCGGAAACGTGCGCGAACTGGAAAACATTCTCGAACGCGCAGTCGCTCTGTGCACCGACGATACGGTCCGAGTTGACGATCTCGGACTGGTGTCGGAAATCGCCATCGGAAGTGGTCTCGGCCGAACCAGCGAAACCCTCGATGACTACATCAATCGGTTGGAGAAGCAAGCCATCCTGGACGCCTTGAGCAAGACCAATTTCAATCGCACGGCGGCCGCCCGCCTGCTCGGCGTGAGTTTCCGCTCGCTGCGCTATCGCATCGACCGACTAGGCATCGAAGAATGACGCAGCGCGCGCGCCGAACGCTGGTCGACGACGCCGGCTGGTTGCTCGGCGCGCGGCAAGTCGCTTCACCGAACTGCGACCTCCGTCCACCTGACGCCAGCGTTTCGCTCATCGTCATCCACGCGATCAGCCTGCCGCCCGGGGAGTTTGGTGGCGACGCCATCGAGAGACTGTTTACCAATCGACTCGCCGCAAACGCCCACCCGTATTACTCGGAAATCAGCCACTTGCGCGTCTCGGCGCATTTCCTGATCCGGCGCAACGGCAGTCTGATCCAGTTCGTTCCCTGCCGGCAGCGCGCTTGGCACGCCGGCGTATCGGCATGGCAAGGCCGTCAGCGCTGCAACGATTATTCGCTTGGAATCGAACTCGAAGGATGCGATGCCTTGCCGTTTGCCGCCGCCCAATATGCTTGCCTGCGCACCCTCATCGGCACCTTGTGCGAGCATTTTCCGATCGATGCCGTGGTTGGCCACAGCGACATAGCACCCGGCAGAAAGACCGACCCCGGGCCACATTTCGATTGGCTCGCATTGGCTGAACTCGGCCGCCTGCCGGGCAAGCTCGACCGCTAGGCGTCGTCAGCCGATAAACTGCCGGATGCGCTCGATCGCTTCGCGCAAGCGCTCGACGCGCGTCGTGTAGGCCAGGCGCAGGTGGTGCTGCGGGGCATGCTGGCCGAAATCGCGGCCGGGGGTAACGGCAACGCCGGTCGCTTCCAGGAGCTCGCGCGCCAGGCGATCGCTGTTGTCGGTGAACCGCCGACAGTCAGCATAGACGTAGAACGCACCCGCAGGTTTGGCGGCAACGCCGAAGCCGAGGTCTACCAGCGCCGGAACAAGAAAATCTCGCCGGCGCTGGAACTCCTGCCGGCGCGTTTCGAGAATGGCAAGCGTGGCCGGTGCAAATGCGGCGAGCGCCGCATGCTGCGCCGGAGTCGACGGCGAAATGAATAGGTTTTGCGCCAGTTTTTCGATGTCGCGCAAGAAGCGTTCGGGAACGACCAGCCAGCCCAGCCGCCAACCGGTCATGTTGAAAAACTTCGAAAAGCTCTGCACGACGAAAATGTCGTCGCCATACCTCAGTGCGGTCTCGGCGCTCCGTCCATAGGTCAGCCCATGATAAATCTCATCGACGATGAGCTGCCCCTGGCGTTCGCGAACAAATGCGGCCAGCCCGGCGAGTTCGTCGCTGCTCAGCATCGTACCGGTGGGATTGGCCGGTGACGCAAGCAGGACGCCAGCCGTGCGAGCACTCCAGTGCGCGGCCAGGCCTGTGGCATGCGGCTGGAAGTTGTCTTCCGGCCCAACCGGAATACCCACCGGAACGCCTTCGAAAGCCCGGATGAAATGACGATTGCACGGGTAGCCGGGATCGCTGACCAGCCATTCGCTGCCCGGTTCAGTGAGACAGGCAAGCGCCAGGAGCAGCGCCCCGGAAGCGCCGGCAGTTACCACGATACGTTCAGACGGCAGCGCGAGACCGTAACGGGTGGCATAGAAAGCGGCGATGGCACGGCGCAGCTCGGGCAGCCCGAGCGCCGGCGTGTAGAAGACGCGGCCGCTGGCAATGTGCGCCTGTGCGGCAGCAATGATCGGTTCGGGCGTCGGAAAGTCGGGTTCGCCGACTTCGAGGTGAATGACATCGCGGCCCTCGGCTTCGAGCGCCTTGGCGCGGGTCAGGAGCTCCATCACATGGAAGGGCGCGATGTCGGCCAGGCGGCTGGCAGGAAAGGTCGGCATATCGTCGGGCAAGTCGGCAAGTCGGGCGGGAAATCCTGCGGCTGAAGAAAAAAGGCCGCCCGCAGGCGGCCTTTTCGTTCACCAGCTTGGCGTCATCAGGCTGCCTGGAACCGCTGCTCGAGTTCGTCGCGAATCGTGGCAAGCTTCGCCGGCAGCTTGCCGCCCATCTTGCCGAACCAATCCTTGACGCCTTCGAGTTCGCTGACCCAGGCCTGCTTGTCGAGGCTGGTGACGCCGGCGAATTCATCTTTCGAGAAGCTGGCACCGCTCCAGTCCATGTCCTCGTAGTTCGGCATCCAGCCGAGCGTGGTTTCACGCGCCGATACCCGACCTTCGCAACGGTCGATGATCCACTTCAGAACGCGCGCGTTGTCGCCGAAGCCGGGCCAGGCAAACTCGCCCTTCTCGTTCATGCGGAACCAGTTGACCATGAAGATGAGTGGGGGCTTGTCGACTGCCTTGCCCATCTTCAGCCAGTGGCTGTAATAGTCGGCCATGTTGTAGCCGCAGAACGGCAACATGGCGAAGGGGTCGCGCCGAACGACGCCCTGCTGGCCGAAAGCCGCCGCCGTCGTTTCGGAACCGAGGGTAGCTGCCGCGTAGACGCCGTAGTCCCAGTCGCGCGTCTGGCACACCAGCGGCACCGTCGACGCGCGCCGGCCGCCAAAGAGGAACGCCGAAATCGGCACGCCTTCAGGACTCTCCCAGTTCGGGTCGATGCACGGGCACTGCGCCGCCGGAGCCGTGAAGCGGGAGTTCGGGTGCGCCGCCTTGGTCCCCTTCTCCTTGGCGATCTCGGGCGTCCAGTCGTTGCCCTGCCAGTCGATGGCATGAGCCGGAGGCGGGCCCATGCCTTCCCACCAGACGTCGCCGTCATCGGTCAGCGCGACATTGGTGAAGATGGTGTTCTCGGACAGCGATGCCATGGCGTTGAAGTTGGTCTTGTCGTTCGTTCCCGGGGCAACGCCGAAGAAGCCGGCTTCCGGATTGATCGCGTACAGACGGGTAACGCCGTCCTTGTCCTTGCGCGGCTTGATCCACGCGATGTCGTCTCCGATCGTCGTCACTTTCCAGCCGCTCAGGCTGGCCGGCGGAACCAGCATGGCGAAGTTCGTCTTGCCGCAGGCCGACGGGAACGCCGCGGCAACGTAGCGCTTTTCGCCCGCGGGCGACTCGACGCCAAGGATCAACATGTGTTCGGCCATCCATCCATCGTCGCGCGCCATGTTCGAGGCAATGCGCAGCGCCAAGCACTTCTTGCCGAGCAGGGCATTGCCACCGTAACCCGAACCGTAGGACCAGATCTCGCGCGTCTCCGGATAGTGAACAATGTACTTGGTCGTCGGATTGCACGGCCAGCGCGGATCCTTCTGGCCGGGCTCCTTCGGCGCACCGATGGTGTGCACACAGGGGACAAAGACGCCGTCAGTACCGAGAACCGGGAACACGGCCTTGCCCATCCGGGTCATGATGCGCATGTTGACAACGACATACGCGCTGTCACTGATCTCGACGCCGATCTGGGCGATCGGCGAGCCGATCGGACCCATCGAGAAGGGAATCACATACATCGTGCGACCCTTCATGCAGCCCTTGAACAGACCAGCGAGGATTTCGCGCATCTTTTTCGGATCTTCCCAGTTGTTGGTCGGACCGGCGTCTTCCTGCTTCTCCGAGCAGATGTACGTGCGGTCTTCGACGCGTGCAACGTCGGAGGGGTCCGAGAAGGCCAGAAAAGAATTCTTGCGCTTCTGCGGATTGAGCCGGATGAAGGTTCCGGCTTCGACGAGTTCGTTGCACAGACGATCGTATTCCTCCTGAGAACCATCCGCCCAGACAACGCTGGCGGGCTCGGTAAGCGCTGCGATCTGGGCAACCCATTGCTTCAGGCCTTCATGTTTGACGTAGTCGGGGGCATTGATGGAAACGGTCTGGTTCATGGTGTTCACTCTCGAGGTAAGTTGAGACGCAGTGGTTATCGTAGCGCGGCAGGCGCAATGCCTGGCCGAGAAGGCGGGGAGACGAAGAGGTCGGTCCAGCCCAGTCGGGGGCGACGCGGCGGTCGCGGCTGGCGAGAAACAAGCCCGGTGCAACTGGTTGAAATCAGCATGCTAGGCGGCGGTGCTACAAGGATGTCGGAGTTTGTGTAATTATGCCACAGGTTCAGGCTGCGCTGATCATCGTGTGAGTGCTGCGCGCCGCTTGAACAGGCGGCCCGACAGCGCCACGCCGGCCCGCACCGATCATCGGAAACACGCCCGCAGCCATCGCTGCCGGGCAGGTCATCCGTCAGGAGGGTAAGGTATGAGCCAGGAAAAGGAACAGTTGCGTAAGGCAGCGCTCTTCTATCACTGCAACCCGAAACCGGGCAAGCTGTGCGTACAGCCGACCAAGCAGCTGACCAACCAATACGACCTTTCGATGGCCTACTCGCCGGGAGTGGCCGCCGCATGTGAAGAGATCGTGACCCACCCGGCCACCGTCAGCGCGCTGACCGCGCGGGCCAATCTGGTCGGTGTGATCACCAACGGAACGGCGGTGCTGGGGCTGGGGCCGATCGGACCGCTGGCCGCCAAACCGGTAATGGAAGGCAAGGCAGTCCTCTTCAAGAAGTTTGCCAACATCGACGTTTTCGATCTGGAAATCGACGAGCGAGACCCCGATCGGCTGGTCGAAATCGTTGCCTCGCTCGAACCTACCTTCGGTGGCATCAACCTGGAGGACATCAAGGCACCGGAGTGCTTCCATGTCGAACGGAAGCTGCGCGAACGGATGAAAATCCCGGTTTTCCACGACGATCAGCACGGAACGGCCATCGTGGTGGGCGCCGCAGTCCTCAATGGCCTGCACCTGCAGGGCAAGGATCTGACCCAGGTCAAGGTGGTCACTTCCGGCGCCGGTGCCGCCGCCCTCGCCTGCCTCGATCTGCTCGTCATGCTCGGCATTCCGGTGGACAACATCTGGGTGACCGACATCCATGGCCTGGTCTATACCGGCCGCGTCGAAGAGATGGACGAGATCAAGGCACGCTACGCGAAGGAAACCGGGTGGCGAACGCTGGCGGAAGTCATCGATGGTGCCGACGTTTTCCTCGGCCTGTCCGCGGGTGGCGTCCTCAAGCAGGAGATGGTCGCGCGAATGGCGCCAAAGCCGCTGATCATGGCACTCGCCAATCCCAATCCGGAGATCCGGCCGGAGGACGTGCGCGCCGTGCGCAGCGACGCAATCATCGCGACCGGCCGCTCGGACTACCCAAACCAGGTCAACAACGTGCTGTGCTTTCCGTTCATCTTTCGCGGCGCGCTCGACGTCGGTGCGAGCACGATCAGCGAAGCGATGAAACTCGCCGCGGTCAAGGCGATCGCCGAACTGGCACGGGTCGAACAGTCGGAAGTAGCCGCACGGGCGTACGGCGAGCAGGTCAGCAGCTTCGGTCCGGATTACCTGATCCCGAATCCCTTCGATCCGCGGCTGATTGGCAAGATCGCGCCGGCGGTCGCCGCGGCGGCGATGGCTTCGGGCGTCGCAACGCGCCCGTTGAAGGACATTGAAGCGTATCGCGAGAGCCTCGACGAGTTCGTCTACCATTTCGGGCTGATCATGAAACCGGTCTTCTCGCAGGCGAAGCAGGCGCCGCGCCGGGTCGTCTTTGCCGAGGGAACGGATGAGCGCGTGCTGCGCGCGGTACAGGTCATCGTTGATGAGGGGATCGCCCGGCCCATTCTGATCGGCCATCCGGGCGACATCGCCGGCAAACTCGACGCGCTGAACCTGCGGGTACGGCCAGGTGCCGATTTCGAGATCGTCCACGCGGACGAAAAGCCTTTCTTCGACGAGCATTTCGAGCCCTACTGGCGCGAGTACCGCCGCCTGATGGAGCGTAAGGGCGTATCGAGCGACTTCGCCCGACGCGAAGTTCGCCGCCGCGCATCGCTCTTCGGCGCCATGATGGTGCGCATGGGCGACGCCGACGGACTGGTCTGCGGAACTTTCGGTCAGCATGCCGTGCATCGCGCTTACGTCGAAAACGTCATCGGCCTGGCGCCCGGGGTCAGGAACCTGTATGCCATGAGCCTGGTGCTGCTGCCCGACCGGACGCTGTTCATCGCCGACACCTACATCAACTATGAGCCTTCGGCCGAGCAGTTGGTCGACATGACGCTGCTTGCCGCTGACGCGGTGCGCCGTTTCGGCCTCGCGCCGCGCGTCGCGCTGCTTTCCCACTCTTCGTTCGGCTCCGAAAACACGCCGACCGCCAATCGCATGCGCGAAGCGCTGCGCCTGCTCCGGGAACGCGCCCCGCGCCTGGAAGTGGAAGGCGAGATGCACGGCGATGCCGCGCTCGACGACCAGATTAGGCAGCGCGTCTTTCCCAGTGATGCGCGCTTGAAGGGTCACGCCAACCTGTTGATCATGCCGACGCTCGATGCGGCGAACATTTCGTTCAACCTGCTCAAGGTCGCAGCCGGCGATAACGTCACCATCGGACCGATTCTGCTCGGCGCTGCGCAACCGGTCCATATTCTGACCTCGACGGCAACCGTGCGACGAATCGTCAACATGACCGCGCTGACCGTCGTCGACAAGCTGATGAGCGAACGCTGAGCATGGTCGCTGCCGCGCCCACCGTTCGCCGCCTGGCGTCCGCCGGGAGACGCCGCGCAGTGCATCGGCCACTGCCCGGACGCTAGTCGCACGCGCCATGGCAAACGAGCGTACGGCGCTGGTGCTCGGCGGTGGTGGAGCGCGCGCGGCCTACCAGGTTGGCGTCCTGCTCGCGATCCGCGATGTCCTCGGGCCACACCAGCCGAATCCGTTTCCGATCGTCTGTGGCGCCTCGGCGGGCGCCGTAAACGCTGCAACGCTGGCCTGCTACTCGGCCAACTTCAGTGTGGCAGTGGATGCACTGGCCGATGTCTGGCGCAACATGCACGCTGACCACATCTATCGCGCCGATGCGCTCGGCATCGGCAGCACCGCGCTCAAGTGGCTGGGAGCGCTGTTGCTCGGCTGGGCGCTCAAACGCAGCCCGCGCTCGCTGCTCGACAACCAGCCGTTGCGTCGCCTACTCGAGCAACGCCTCGACTTCACCCGCATCGCGCGCAGCATCGAGCGCGGCACGCTCTACGCCGCCAGCATCACCGCCTCCGGCTATGTCTCCGGACACAGCGTCAGCTTCTTTCAGGCGCATCCTGATGTGCAGACCTGGCGGCGGGCACAGCGTGCCGGATGTCGAACCGAGCTGACAGTCGATCACCTCCTCGCCTCCAGCGCGATTCCGTTCATCTTTCCGGCGGTTCACCTCAATCGTGAGTACTTCGGTGATGGCTCGATGCGACAGTTGGCGCCGATCTCGCCAGCCATCCACCTTGGCGCAAGAAAGGTTCTTATCATCGGCGTCGCGCAGGCGGTGGACTCGCTGCCGCGCCAGAGTTCGCGCCGCTACCCGACCCCGGCACAGATCATCGGCCATGTACTCTCGTCGATCTTCCTCGACGGACTGGCGGTCGATGCCGAACGTATCGAGCGCGTCAATCGCACGCTGGCCCTGATCCCGAACGAACGCGACAGCGAGTCGACGCTCGGGCTGCGACCATTGCGCTCGCTGATCATTTCGCCGTCGGAACGACTGGACTATCTCGCCGCGCGCAACGCACACACGCTGCCCTGGCCGGTACGTACGCTGCTGCACAGCCTCGGTGCGATGAACCGGCGCGGTGGAGCGCTAACCAGCTATCTGCTTTTCGAAAAGGCCTACACCGAGGCCCTGATCGCGCTCGGCTACAAGGACGCGATGGAGCGTGCAGACGACCTCAGGGCCTTCTTCGCGGAGTAAGGAAAGCTCCTCAGGCTGGACCTCATAAACGATGGATATCCCGTTATTTATAATTAAGATCTTGTAGCTCATAAGACGACTGTTGTAGAATGATGTGAGACATGATTTGAGCGGGAGGTTAACCATGCGCAGCGTGCTGCGGGTAGCCGTTTTCGTGGGTTTGTTGCTGAGTACCGTGGTGACTTCCATTGACTCGGCGCAGGCTGCGGGAAAGGCCCAGGGAAAGGGCGAAACAGCCACCAAACAAGCAGCGCCGGCCGTACACAAGGCGAGCAAGGCACCCGCCGCGCGGCAAACCGGTGCCGCCGAGCCGGCTGGCCGCAAGAGCCTGGCCAGGTCGGGCCCTGCCCGACCAGCGCCAAATGCTGGCAAATCGTTGTCCGCCGCCGGCAAGCCCCTGCCCACGGCAGACCGGAACGGTGCGCGCCCGTTGGCCGCCGCACCCGCCTCGCGCACGAGTTCAAGTTCGCGCCAGGCACGCCAATTGGCGGCACGTCCAGGAAAGGCTGCAAACCGCGGCTTGGCGCAAAGCGCCAAGCCGGTGCAACCGGTTCCCGCCAGCCGCCGGCTGGCTCAGGCCGAGCAGAAAAGGAGCTTCCGTCACGTGCTGGCGAGCAATGCCGATCTCTGGCAAGAGCCTGGCCACCTGGCCGTCCATTCCGGCTCCGCACTGGTCGTCGCGCAAGACAGCAGCGAAGCGCTGTACGAAAAGAATGCCCAGGCCATCCTGCCGATTGCTTCGATCACGAAAGTGATGACCGCAATGGTAGTCCTCGACAGCATGCCAAGCCTGCAGGCGCCAATCACGATCACCGACGATGACGTCGACTATTTGCGGGGCAGTCGTTCCCGCCTGCATGTCGGCACCGTCCTGACACGCGAGACGGCCTTGCTGCTCGCCCTGATGTCGTCCGAGAACCGCGCCGCCAACGCCCTCGGCCGCAACTACCCGGGTGGTCTTTCCGCCTTCGTCGCTGCGATGAATCGCAAAGCGGCTTCCCTTGGCATGACCAACACGCGCTTCGAGGATCCGACCGGCCTGAGCAGCAATAACGTATCGACGGCGCGCGACTTGGCGAGGATGGTTGCCGCCGCGCATCGCTACCCGCTGATTCGCGAATTCTCGACGACCACCGGCGCGCGCGCCGAGGTGAACGGTCGAGAGATCGAGTTTCACAACACCAACCAGTTGGTCAGTAGTCCGACCTGGGAGATCGGCCTGTCGAAAACCGGCTACATCCAGGAAGCCGGAAAGTGCCTGGTGATGCAGGCACGCGTTGCCGAAAAGCCCGTGGTGATCGTCCTGCTCGACTCAGCTGGCAAGCAGACACGCATCGGCGATGCGAATAGAATCAAGCGCTGGATGGAAAGCGCTTCGGCAAGCGGGAGGTTGCCGACGCGCGTCTGAGGGTCGGCATACATGACCGAAAGCCACGCTTCTCCGTGGCTTTTTTTGCGTCTACCGCACGGCGATGGCGCAAATATTCGTCTTGGCTATAAACAAATAGATAAAGATGCTTTGCAGTTCTATCCACGTTGGCTATAGTGACGCGCTTTCCGAATCGCTTGAGACTGGACCCATGGGGATGAAACTTGCCAAGTGTTTTTGCCGCCTATCGGCAGCGCTGACCTGCGCCCTTCTGGCCTTGACCGCCTCGGCGCAAAGCAACCTGCTCAACGTCTCCTACGACGTTGCGCGCGACTTCTACAAGGACTACAACCCGCTGTTTCAAAAGCACTGGAAGGCACTGACCGGTGAGACCATCGAGCTCAGGCAGTCGCACGCCGGGTCGAGCAAGCAGGTGCGCGCGGTGGCTGACGGACTGGAAGCGGACGTGGTGACGATGAACCAAGCCTCGGACGTGGACTTTCTTGCCGAGAAGGGACTGGTGGCCCGCGATTACGCCAAACGCTTTCCGACCAACGCGTCGCCTTACACTTCAACCATGGTCTTCATCGTCCGGCAGGGTAATCCGAAAGCACTGAAAGACTGGTCAGACGTGGTGAAGCCCGGCATACAAGTCATCCTCCCGCACCCGAAGAACACTGGTAATGGTCGCTATACCTACCTCGCAGCCTGGGGTTACGCGCTCAAACAGCCGGGCGGCAACGAAAGGACAGCGCAGGACTTCGTTTCCCGGCTGCTCAAGAACGCGCCATTGTTTGCCGCCGGCGGACGCGACGCGACGACGACCTTCATGCAGCGCAAGATCGGCGATGTGCTGATTTCCTTCGAGAGCGAGGCCGAGCTGATCGCCCGCGAGTTCGGCAAAGGCGAGTTCGAGGTCGTCTATCCGTCCTGGTCGATTCTCACCGAATTTCCGGTCGCCATCATCGACAAGGTGGTCGACAAGAAGGGAACGCGCAAACAGGCGCAGGCCTACCTCGATTTTCTCTGGTCGCCGACGGGCCAGGAGAACGCCGCCCAAAACTACTTGCGACCACGCGACGCCGCGCTACTCAAGAAATACGCGCAACAGTTTCCGCCGATCAGGACCTTCACCGTCGACGACACCTTTGGTGGCTGGGCGCGTGCCTTTCCGACCCATTTCAAGGATGGCGGCACTTTCGACCAGATCTACCAGCTCAAGTAGACCTCCCTGCCTAAGCGCGCCGCCGCTCACTCCCTGGCGCGGCGCCGATTTTCCGATCGACACTCGCGATGCCTTCCACCCGCCCGCGCCCAGCGCGCGTCCTGCCCGGTTTTTCCCTGTCGCTCGGTTGCGCACTGGTCTACCTGTCGCTGCTCGTCCTGCTGCCGCTCTCCGGCCTGGGCTTCAAGGCCAGTCACCTGAGCCTCGCCGAGTTCTGGGAGATTGCTACAGGCGAACGCGCACTGGCTTCGTACCGGGTCACTTTCGGTGCTTCGCTGCTTGCCGCGCTGATCAACGCGCTGTTCGGCCTCGTCGTCGCCTGGGTCCTGGTGCGCTACTCGTTTCCCGGCAAGCGACTGATCGATGCGCTGGTCGATCTGCCTTTTGCGCTGCCCACGGCCGTCGCCGGGATCACGCTCGCTACGCTCTATTCGAGTAATGGCTGGATCGGCCGGCACGCCGAGGCGTTCGGCGTCAAAGTCGCGTTCACGCCGCTCGGCATCGTCGTCGCGCTGACCTTCATTGGCCTGCCCTTCGTCGTTCGCACGCTGCAGCCGGTGATCGAGGACATCGAGCCGGAAGTCGAGGAAGCCGCCGCATCGCTCGGCGCGTCGCGTCTGCAGACTTTTCTCCGCGTCGTCTTCCCGGGCCTTCTTCCCGCTCTGCTGACCGGCTTCACACTCGCCTTCTCGCGCTCGATCGGCGAGTACGGATCGGTCATCTTCATCGCCGGCAACATGCCCCTGATCTCGGAGATCACTCCGCTGCTGATCATCTCGAAGCTCGAGCAGTACGACGTCGTCGGCGCCACCGCGCTCGCCGTCGTCATGCTCCTCATCTCCTTCGTTCTGCTACTCGCGGTCAACACGCTGCAGTGGTGGGCGGCCAATCGCCATCACGGCAGTGCGCGGCCGAAAGCCGGAGGCAAGCCATGACGACCGCCGCCATCCGTCGCGCAAACAGCGAACCCGGCTGGTTGCGCTACCTTCTGCTGACGCTCGCGCTGGGCTTCCTCTTCTTCTTTCTGGCGCTCCCCTTGCTGGCTGTATTCGTCGAAGCGCTGGCCGCCGGCTGGCCGGCTTACCGCGACGCCTTGACCGACCCCGAAGCGCGCTCGGCCATCGGTCTGACGCTGCTCGTCGCGCTTTGCGTACTGCCCGGCAACATCCTCTTCGGCATCGCCGCCGCCTGGGCCATCGCCAAGTTCGACTTCCGCGGCAAGAGTCTGCTGATCACGCTGATCGACCTGCCGTTTGCCGTTTCGCCGGTGGTCGTCGGGCTCATCTTCTTGCTCATCTTCGGCGCGCAAGGGATCTTCGGACCCTGGCTGACCGCGCACGGAATCAAGATCGTCTTCGCACTGCCGGCGATCATCATCGTCACCATGTTCATCACCTTTCCTTTTGTCGCACGCGAACTGATTCCGCTGATGCAGTCCCAAGGCAAGGACGAAGAGGAGGCCGCGATCTCGCTCGGGGCCAGCGGCTGGCAGATGTTTCGCCGCGTCACCTTGCCCAACATCAAGTGGGGCCTGCTCTACGGCGTGATCCTGGCCAATGCGCGCGCCATGGGTGAATTTGGCGCCGTATCGGTGGTTTCCGGGCACATTCGCGGCGAAACGAACACCCTGCCGCTACACGTGGAGATTCTCTACAACGAATACAACGCAGTCGGTGCCTTCGCGGCAGCGTCGGTGCTTGCCTTGCTGGCGCTGGTCACGCTCGCCGCGAAGAGCATCGTCGAGTGGCGGATTCGACGCGAAACGCAGATGCTGGCCGCCAGCCTCACTCCGGACCGACCATGAACGCAAGCGCCAAAACCAGCGTGGCTGCCGTGCCAAGCGCGACGCCACCTCTCGATATGGGAAGCCATGAGCATTGAAATACGTTCGCTCGGAAAGCGCTTCGGCAACTTCGTAGCGCTCCAGGACATCAACCTTGACATTCCGGGTGGTGAACTCGTCGCCCTGCTCGGCCCCTCGGGTTGCGGCAAGACGACCCTGCTGCGCATCATCGCCGGAATGGAGTCGGCCGACACGGGCCAGGTCCTGTTCGCCGGCGAAGAAGCGACCCACCTGCACGCGCGCGAACGCAACGTCGGCTTCGTCTTTCAGCACTATGCGCTCTTCCGCCACATGTCAGTCTTCGAGAACGTCGCTTTTGGCCTGCGCGTCAAGGCACGCAAGCTACGCCCGACAGAAAGCGAAATCCGCCGACGGGTCGATGAACTACTCAAGCTGGTCCAGCTCGATTGGCTCGCCGACCGCTATCCGTCGCAGCTCTCCGGCGGACAACGGCAGCGGATTGCGCTGGCCCGTGCGCTCGCCGTCGAACCGAAAGTCCTCCTGCTCGATGAGCCGTTCGGCGCACTCGACACCAAGGTGCGCAAGGAGTTGCGTCGCTGGCTGCGGCGACTGCACGATGAGATGCACATTTCCAGCGTCTTCGTCACGCATGACCAGGAAGAAGCGCTCGAGGTCGCCGACCGGGTGGTGGTCATGAACCACGGACGCATAGAGCAGATCGGCTCGCCCGACGAAGTCTATTCCAATCCAGCGTCGCCTTTCGTCTACCAGTTCCTGGGCAACGTCAATGTTTTCCACAGTCGGCTGCACGGCGCCTGGGCGGATGTCGAACGGAGCATTCCCGAACGTGCGACGGCAAGCGAAGCGATGGCCTTCGTCCGACCGCACGATATCGAAATCGAACATCGGCCAGTCGCCGGAAGCCTGCAGGCGACGGTGCAGGAGGTGCACGCGATCGGCCCGCTCGTCCGCGTCGAACTGGCGCATGGCACCGAACTCATCGAGGTCGAGCTGACGCGCGATCGTGCCGCGGCGCTCGCCCTGACAAAGGGCCAGAACGTCTGGTTGAAACCACGCCAGATCAAGGTGTTTGCGGCACCTGACGGATCCCTCGAGGAGGGCGGCTCCGGAATCTGAGCTCCAGCGCGGCGATGCCGTGCAGTCGACGAAACCTGCGTCGGCTGTCCCTTTGTCTGGTAGGATGCGCCCCGATGGACGAGCATCTTGCCATTAAATTCGTTGGTTTTCTCGTGCGAGCGGTAGCGCTGTACGCACTTTCACTCGTTCTCCTGAGCGCCAACGGCAAAGCGCAGAGCGCCGAGCCATCGATGGTCGCCATCGCCTTTCCGGCGACCAGCGAGGAGGCTGTGGCACGGGCATCGCTGCGCGCCATCTTTGGCATGCTGTTGCAGAAATGGCCAGGCGACACCCCGGTCAAGGTGTTCGTTTTGAGGGATGACGCTCCCGATCACGCGACATTCAGCAAAACGGTCCTCCAGGTGTTTCCACACCAACTGCGCATGGCATGGGATCGTCAAGTCTTTTCCGGACAGGGCCAGTACCCCGAACAGGTCGGATCTGCCCAGGAGATGCTGGCGCGCGTCGCCACCACGCCGGGAGCGATTGGTTACGTCAAAGCGAGCGAGGTTACCCAGAATGTACGTGTTCTCAAGGTTCGCTAGCCTCTTGCCGCGCATCGCTCTGCTCGCCGGGTCGTTTATCTCGGCGCTGAGCGCGAGCGCCGCGGACCTGGCGGGGGGCGACCTGAAAGTCCACGGGTTCATTTCGCAAGGTCTGGTACACACGACCGACAACAACTTTCTTGGCCAGAGCGATGATCAGATCAGCCGTGACTTTCGCGAGATCGGCATCAACGCGTCGTGGCGGCTGGTACCCGATATCCAGCTCTCGGCGGAACTGCTCTCGCACCGTGCCGGTGGCACCGACGACGGCAGCGTGCGTGTCGATTACGGGCTGGTCGACTGGAATGCCTTTTCCAGCGAGAATGGGCGCGCCGGATTGCGGGTCGGCCGCCTGAAGACGGCCTACGGCCTGTACAACAAGACGAGAGACGTGACCTTTACCCGGCCGAGCATCATTCTTCCGCAATCGATCTATTTCGAGCGAACACGCAATCTGACCGTTTCGGCGGACGGCGCCGAACTGTACGCGGAGCGTTACGGCGAAGCTGGGAGTCTTACCGCCAGCTTCGCCCTGGGGAAACCAAAGACCAAGACGGAAGCAGCCAAGGTGGCGCTGTTCCTCTCCAGTCCGCCCGGAGAACTTGAACCACGGTTGGCACCGGATCTGCAGTTGCTGTACGAAGGCGCCGGCAATCGATACCGCCTGGCGTTCACCGCGCTGCAACTCGATCTCAGTTACCGACCGGGCGCCGCGGATCGCTTGCGCGCCGGCAGGTTCCGCCTGACTCCACTGATCTTTTCCGGGCAGTACAACGCCGAGCGCTGGAGCCTGACCGGCGAGTACGCGATCAGGCGCACGTCGGTCAGCAATTTCGGCCCCTACTTTCCCGATAGTCACGCCGTCGGCCAGAGCTATTATCTGCAGGCGAGCTACCAGTTTGCTCCGCAGTGGGAAGTCCTGCTGCGCTACGACGCGTTCTACGCGGACATGCGTGACCGAAGCGGAAAGGCATTTGCTGCAGCGACCCGACAACCGGCGTTTTCGCGTTTCGCGCGCGACTGGACGGCCGGTATCCGTTTTGATGTGACGCCCGAGTTCATGCTGCGCGCCGAGTATCACCATGTCACCGGAACAGGCTTTCTCGCCGCGCAGGATAACCCCGACGTACGCGCCCTGCGTCGCCAGTGGGACATGCTCATGCTCCTCGCATCGTTCCGTTTCTAGGTACGTGCCTGCCGGATGGCCGTCGATCGCTATCGTCCGCCTGCCCGCAGCGGTCTCAGGTTTCTCAGCCTGAAATGGAAAGTACTGCTGATGCTCGGCGGCGTGCTGTTGTCGGTCAATGGCGCATTGTCGTGGCTCCACTTCCAGGATCTGACCAGCCGCTTCGAACTGCAGCGGGCGGCGACGCGCGAACGGCTGATGGCGCAGGCTTTTGCCCTGCGCAGCGAGTTCGGCTTACGCCTGCAGGCGCTCGCCGGCATGCTTGCGGCGCTCGACGACCTCCGTTCCGACCTGTCGCAGAATCAAGCCGGTGGCCTTCTGGTGATGCAGCACTTCGACAGCTACTGGTCGGCCTTGCAACTGGATTTCGGCATAGACTCGCTGCAGGTCTATGCGCGCAATGGCCAGCCCCTCGCCGACTGGCGCAATCATTCCTTCACTGAAGTCGACCTTGATGCGCACGTGCGGACGGTCATTGCGCACGAGCGGGCAATGCACTGGACACGCTGCGGCAGCCTCTGCACACAATTCGCGGCGGCGCCGATTCTCGCGCAGGGCCGAGTGGCGGGCGCCGTCGTTCTCGGCAGTTCGCTTGCCGATGTGGTCGTTTCGTTCAACCGCCTGTCGGGTGCCGACCTCGGTGTGCTCACCCGGATGTCGCAAGCATCCAACAAGAACTCGCTATCCAGGCTGAGCCTGCAGGTCGTCGGTCTGAGCCGCGCCGAGCGCAACTTGCCGCTGCTCGAACAACTTGCCACGCTGCCGGCCGTGCCCGCCGGCGGCAGTGCCTGGCGCCTGGTGGCGCACGACGGCAGCCAGTTCGAGGTTTCCTTCCTCTCGCTCGACGCCCCCGATGTCGCGCCATCGCCCGCCTTGCTGGTGATCATCGACGACGTTACCGAAGCGCTGGCGAATATCCGCAAATCGGTCTGGAACCGATTGCAGGGTGAGTTGCTGGCGTCTGTCCTTGCCCTCCTCTTGCTGGCCCTGCTGGTCAACGCGCCGCTGCAGCGCATGACGCGGGCTGTGCGCGCGATTCCTCTGCTCGGTCGCAGTGCCTTCGCCGAAGCGCGCGCGCGGATTGTCCCGCGCGGTCGCCGTTTCGTCGATGACGAAATCGACAGCCTGGACGAAGCCGCGATCGCCCTTTCCTATCGTCTGGAAACGCTCGAACGCGAGGTCGAGGCACACTCGGCCGACATGCAGGGCATGCTGCAACGTATCTCGATCGAGCGCGATTTCAGCCGCAGCCTGCTCGACACCGCCCAGGTAATCATCCTCACCCAGCATGCTGATGGGCGAATCGTCACCTTGAATCGCTACGGACGCATGCTCTCGGGTTGGCAGGAAGATGATCTACCCGGCAAGCGCTTCTTCGAGCTGGTCTGCCCGGAAGGGTCGGCCGGAACCGTCATCCATCAGGCATTGCAGCGAATCGCCGCCGGCGATCGCCAGCATGTCCAGCTCGAGTCCATCCTGGCCGGAACGAACGGCCGTTCGTACGAGATCACCTGGAATCACTCGCGCCTGTCGGGCCGTCCCGGAGAACCCGTAATGATTCTCTCGGTCGGCATCGATCACACCGAGCGCAAGCGCGCCGAACTGCACGTCAGCTACCTCGCCGAGCACGATCCGCTCACCGGACTCGCCAATCGACAGCACTTCCAACGCGAACTTGATCAGGCCTTGGTGAACGCGCGACTGACCGGGCTGGACGGCGCACTGCTCTATCTCGATCTGGATGGCTTCAAGTACGTGAACGACCTCAGCGGACACCAGGCCGGCGACTCGCTATTGCGCATCGTCGCCACCGAAGTGAGCCAGGTCGCGCGCCCCAGCGATTTGCTCGGCCGGCTTGGGGGCGACGAATTGGGCGTTCTCCTCCATGAGTGCGATCGTGAAGTTGCCATCGAGATCGCGGAGGAAATCAATCGCCGATTGGCGGAAATCAGGTTTGCCGGCCTCGGCGCCAAGCATCGCGTGTCCGCCAGCATTGGCATCGTCGTCTTTTCCGGCGCCCGAATGGATGTCAAACAGCTTCTCGCCAATGCCGACATCGCGATGTATCAGGCCAAGTCGAAAGGCGGCGCCGGCTGGCACCTCTACTCGGAAGGCGAAGGCGTGCAGGAAAAAATGCAAAGCCGCCTGTATTGGGAAGAAGAGATCAACCGTGCATTGAGCGAGAATCGTTTGATCGTTCACTACCAGCCGATCCTCGACATGCACGCCCGGCAGGTCAGCCACTACGAAGCACTGGTGCGCATGCTGGGACCAGACGGATCGCCGATACTCCCCGGCGCGTTCATGGAAGTGGCCGAGAATAGCGGCCTGATTCGCGAGATCGATCGCCAGGTCATCCGGCTGGTCGGACAAAGAATGCAAGCCTTGTCGGCATCCGGCAGGCACTTCAAGTTCTCGATCAACCTCTCCGGCCTCAGCATCAACGATACCCGACTGCTCGCCTTCATCCGCGACGAGTTCGCCCACAGTCCGCCGCTACTCGGCAATGTGGTTTTCGAGATCACCGAAACGGCCGCCGTATCCGATTTCCCTGCGGCGCGCAGCTTCATTCACGCGGTGCGCGAACTGGGCTGCGCGTTTTCTCTCGACGACTTCGGGGTCGGTTTCTCATCCTTCAACTACATCAAACAGTTGCCGATCGACTACGTGAAGATTGATGGCTCCTTCGTACGTACGCTGGTCGACAGTCCGGACGATCAGGTCTTCGTGCGCGCGCTGGCCGAAGTGGCGCGTGGCTTCGGCAAGAAAACGGTCGCCGAGTTCGTCGAAGACGAGCGCACCCTGAACATGCTGCGCACTTTCGGTGTCGATTACGCGCAGGGCTACCATATCGGCAAACCCCAGCTCAGCGTCCACTAAGCACCGCCCTAAACCTTGGAACGTATCAGGCGCGCCTTCTCACGCTGCCAGTCACGTTCCTTCTCCGATTCACGCTTGTCGTACTGCTTCTTGCCCT
>NZ_JAVMKF010000189.1:0-23437 GCF_031732815.1 Accumulibacter sp.
CGGCAGCTTCCCAAGCTGCATACGAGGGTTCGATTCCCTTCACCCGCTCCATATATTATACAGATCAGTAAGTTATGTTGATTTTTGGGATGCGGTGTCGGTAGATGTGTCCGCCGGGGTGTCCGGACGGCGCCAACAAGACCGTTATCACCACCCTGCCTTTACCAGCGTGGCCGCCTGTTCGCGCTCCGTTGGACCTGCTCCCTGGCGACTGGCCGAAGTGAACGGCTGCCACGGGCTTCGCCGCCCGCTTAGCACCGCCTGTCTTGCCGTTGCGTTTCGCCGAGCCAGTGCAACTGCTCCGAAAAAGCGCAAGCTGCTGCGCGACAACTGCAATGCGGATGACTTGAAGGCAATTTCTTTCTCTGACAAGTTCAGCAGCGACCGCAACGGCACACAGCGGCGAACACCCTGCAGGTCTTGCGTGCCTCACCTGTCCCTGTTTCCCGCTCTCCGTCACGAGAAAATCATCAGCCGGCCGACCAAAGATATCGTCCTGCCAGCTGATGTCGTGTGTCGCGATATCAATCGTCGATTGGACAAGCCGTAACGAAGACGGGGACGCGCAATGACCGATTGCCCGGAAAATCAGATCGCCCCGGAAGAGCAGCTCAAGGGCGATGACTCACGGCAAATCACTCACCCATGCCCCCTGTGGCAAGGACTCGATGCCTGACGCACAGCGAGAGATCCTGAAGCGGCGGGATTTCTCCAGGATTCACTTTTTGCCCCTGGGGGCCAAGTGGGAGCCTATGCTATATCACCATGTGGGAAACGACCAGAAGCTCTCGACGGTCCCAGTTGGCGCACTCTCGGCAACTGTCGACCAAGTGCCGCCGATCACTCGCCGCTGCCAATCCCGAACGAATGTCTGCAACCTATCCCACGCGAGATCTCCCGCGTCTCCGGTGATGCCCATTTCCAGAAATGCAGACTATCACGGCGTCCTTTCCTGATTTCGGTACGGTAGCCGCCCTGTTTCCATAGCACTTCTTGATCATTTGGTGCCTTGTGCTTTTTAATTCTTACTCGTTCCTCTTCCTCTTCCTGCCGCTTACCGTCCTCGGATTTTTCCTCGCTGCACGCTTGGGCAAGGCAGCCGGAGCCGGCTGGTTGGCAGCGTGCTCTCTCTTTTTCTACGCTTGGTGGGACTATCGCTACCTGGCATTGCTGATGGCTTCCATCTGCGCGAACTATCTCGCCGGCAGCTTCATCGCCCGGAATTCGGCCAGCGCCAAAGGTCGCCTCGCACTGGGCATGGCCATTACAGCCAACCTGCTGCTACTTGCCTACTACAAGTACGCAGACTTCTTTCTCTCCTCTGCCAATGCCGTTCTGGGCACCGACTGGCCGATACTTGGCATCATTCTCCCTATCGGTATCTCTTTCTTTACCTTTACCCAGATCGCCTTTCTAGCCGACGCCTATGCCGGTAAGGTCACCGAATACCGCTTCATCTACTACATCCTGTTCGTCACCTACTTTCCTCACCTGATCGCAGGTCCGGTGCTGCACCATAAGGAAATGATGCCGCAATTCGACGAGGATCGCAATTATCGACCCGACGCAGCAAACTTCGCTATCGGGCTAACCATTTTCGCCATTGGCCTGGCCAAGAAAGTGTTGATTGCCGACAATCTTGCGGGCTATGCTGCGACAGCTTTTGTTCCTGGAGCCGACCCGCCAACGTTCTTTTTTGCCTGGGGTGGCGCATTGGCGTACGCCTTCCAACTTTACTTCGACTTCTCCGGCTATTCAGATATGGCAATCGGTCTGTCTCGAATATTTGGCGTCCGGTTGCCCCTCAATTTCAGTTCGCCCTACAAGGCTCACAATATCGCTGAATTCTGGCGGCGTTGGCATATGACGCTTTCGCGCTTCCTGCGCGACTATCTCTATATTCCGCTGGGAGGCAATCGTCACGGTACATTTCGTCGTCAAACAAACCTGATTACCACGATGCTACTGGGTGGTCTCTGGCATGGCGCTGGATGGAACTTCGTCATATGGGGGGGCCTGCACGGGGGCTTCCTGGTGATCAATCAGCTTTGGCAAAATCTCTGTCAACGAACGCCTTTCCGTTTGCCCCCACGACTTGGCCGATTTCTTGGCGTTGCCCTTACCTTCCTCTGTGTTGTCTTTGCCTGGGTCTATTTCCGCGCCCCTGACCTCGCCACAGCAAATCGCCTGGTTGCCGGTATGCTCGGAGCTTTTGGCGCTGCACTGCCAGAGCCTATCCTGTCAGGTCTCGGACCATTCAGGGCGCTTATCGAAGCTCTTGGTATTCGCAGCTACCTGGGTGGCGGTGCAATTTTCGTTGAAACCTGGGCCTGGATTGCCTTCGGTAGTCTGATTGCCTTTCTTGCCCCGAACACTCAAGAAATCATGGGGCGTTTTGAACCCGCTCTGCCCGAAGAAGGCCGCGCCAGATTGCGTCCTCCACCACCCATCTCTTGGACGCCGCAGCGACGCAATGCTGTTGCCATAGGGCTGTTGTTTGCGTTTGGAATGCTTGCCCTGAGCCGCCCGACAGAATTCCTCTACTTCCAATTCTGATGCGCACACAATCATCACCATGGGCCTGGGCAAGCTACTTGCGGTGGATGCTCACGAGCCTCGTAATCACAATTGCGGCCGTTGGCTTGTTCAATGTTCTTGTTGACCCACTTGGCGTATTTGGCTCGCCCCGCATTGCACACATCAATGCCATCAAACCATACCTCGATCATCACCGAGAACTTGCTCGTTATCAGAAGGCATACCGCTTGTGCCCGAATGCCGGCATTTTCGGCAATTCCCGCGCAGAAATCGGCTTTGACCCGGAAAGTCCCATCTTCGCAAACCATGGGATGACCGCATTCAATCACGCCATTCCCGGCACTAGTTCAAGTACCTCCTTGCAACAGATCATCTGGCTCAAAAACGCCAAATGCTTCCCGAAGACAGTGTTTCTCGGGGTTGAATTCTTTGATTTCCTGGGCGGATCCGAGCCGCAAACGCTTCCGACACTCAAGACTCACCCAGCGCCACAGCTTGACGCCGCTTTTTTTGCCGAGTCTGTCTTCTCCATCACCGGCCTCCGCGACTCACTGGCCACACTATTCCTTCAGCGATCCCGCCATCCAGCCACCTCAACCGACCGAGGATTCAACCCATTGTTCAACTACATCCCGGAAGTGGAGCAAAGCGGCCATTACACTCTTTTTCGCCAGCGCGCAGAGGAGAACCTGCGCAGATGGACGCGCAAGCCCTTTCAGCTCAGACCAGAAAACGGAGGGGTCTCTGACGACGAAGCTTTGCTCGCTGCGATTCTCACCCAGGCAGTCCAGGGCGGTAGCACAACGTACATAATCATCTACCCCTACCATGCGCAGATTCGCCTGATAATCGAGCGCCTTGGAATGGGCCAATTGTTTGCTGACTGGAAGCGAATGGTGGTTCGCCTCGCAGAGACGAGCACTGATCGAGGCGGCAGGGTTGAAGTTTGGGATTTCAGCGGAGTAGGACCTGAAACCCTCGAAGCCATCCCTGTAAGAGGTGACAGAAAAGCCCATCTCACTTATTACTGGGAAGCGGGCCATTTCAAGAAGAAACTTGGCGACTTGGTGATAGACCGCCTGCTGGGCGAACAAAACAACTTCGGGGTCAAACTGGACAATGGGAATATTGAAAGCTGGTTGGCCGAAGATCGCCATCGCGTTCAAGCCCTTCTCAGTTCCTCCTCACCGCTGGTCCGAGAGGTTGACGACCTCTTCGCACACACGCTGCGAAATTAGCGAAGAGGTGGGCGGGTCATCTGCGGGATTCCCTCTCGTTGAATGGTCTGATGGACTGCGTAGACAAACCCCTGTAGAAACTCAGGGCCCGCGCACTCGGATGACATACCTCCTCTTGCCATGACAGAGGGAAGATTTTTGTCAGATTGCATGGAATTATGGAAACACCTTGCAACCCCCGGAAACTCAGGTTCACTCTCGTCTTCTGGGCGCCCGAAACGATGGTGACGAAGGCGACAAGGCTGATGCCCTGCTTGAGAGAAGTGGACGATGCGCGCAAACGAGCAACGCCGGGCTGCGTGACTTCGTCAAGACCGAGTTCATCCACCGGTCAGCTTGCGACGCTGTCGACCGCTACACGCTTTTGGGCACAATGATGCGCCGATTGCTGCAGCTGTCAATGGCGGCCAAAAACCGCCGAAATCTGGCGCGGCCGAAAATTCGGGCACGAAAATTGCCGGCCCGGAGCCGGGTCAAGGGCGGGCGCCAGCCCGGCGCAGCAACCCCTTGACGCGGCGGAGGGACGGGTACGCTGGAGCATGGCTGTAAGCGCGGCAGTTCCGCGCTTACAGCCATGCTGACCTGCGCTTTTCTGCGCCAGATTGCCGCGGTTTCTCACCGCCATTAACAGCAGCCAGAGAACACTACTATGCGCACCTGGATGATTTATTGATTCCTGTTCATGAATGCCCACAGATCTATCTGGATACTGACGGAGGCCGGTTTCAATGCAGAAGCTCGTGGATCAGCGCAAAGCCGCGCCGTTGCTCGATTGTGGAAAAGCCGGTGCCGAACATGGGCACATTCTAGGGCACACTTTTTGAAGTCATGCCCCTATTTTGCCCCATCGCCGCCCCGCCTTTCACCGTTCCGGCAGCAGAACAGCCGGCGACAATCCCCGCCGGGAAAACTCCATCCGCAGCTTCCGCAGTGCTTGCGCCTCGATACGCCGCACTTCATGGGCGGTCACTTCCCGGCCCTCCATTGCAGAAATCCAGGCGGCCACTTCCTCGACGGAAGCGGCCATGTATTCGCCGGGTTTGGTTTGCGTCATCCCGCTCCCGCAAGCTGGGCAAGGCCCGCCCGCATCTCGGCCAGGTAGTCGGCATCCGGTGTCATGCCCTCCCGCATGGGCTTGAATGCTTCCGCCCCAGCCATCCGGCGCACGTCGTCAGCATCAAGTCCATGCTCGGCGCAGATCGCCAGCAGGGAAGCGTCCAGGGCCAGCAAGCAACTTTCCGCCTGTTCATGGGCGTAAAGCAGATCGTCGGTTTTCTCGAAGTCCTCCCCGCGCCGAATGGCGGCCAGCGCCGCGCCCAGCATTTCCGCTTTGCGGGTGCGCAGCCGCCAATGCTCAATGGCCCAATACGCAGCAAACCGCGTGAAGCCATCCAGCCGCGCCTGATAGGCCACGTCGGGGCAGTTGTAATCCTTCCGTGGCACGGCATCGCCCAGGCGCTTGAATTCCAGCGCGTTGCCTTCGCAGATGTAGTGGAAGGCCAGCGCCGCCAGTTGGTCGGCAGTCAGGCCACGGTAAGTCTTGGTCAGTCGGTCGTGATGGCTGCTCATCGTTTGGTTCCTTTCGTCGGGGGTAGGTTGATGGTACGTTCCAGCAGTTCCAGCCGTTCGGCCAGCACCGCCGTTTCGTAGGCTTTGCGGATCATGTCCAGCACATACGCAAGCCGGGTGCCGTCTTGGCTTTGAATGCGCCCTGCTCGCATATCTCGATAGACGCTGCCGAGTTCACGCCGGATGGCGTGCGCGTCCCGCAGGTCGATCTTGGGTAGGGAGGTAAGGGCAAGCACTTTCCCGCTTGGGGGTTCGCATTCGGGCGCTTCTTTTCCGCCATAGGTGCGGGTTCCGTCAGTCATTTTGCGGTTCATCCTTTTTTTCATCGGGAACAGCGGGAACAAGCGGCATCCCTTGTGGCGCAAGGCTTTCCACGTTCCCGATGGTTTTTGGTGCATCGGGAACAGCGGGAACAAACAGCCTGCCGTGATACTGCCGGGCGCGTTCTTCCACTTCCCCGACAATCCACACCCAGGCATTGCGCACGATCCCGAAGGCCCGCGCCATGTCATCCGGTAGCCAGCCGGCCGCCATCCGCAGATCGCCGGGGGAGACAGTCACGCGGCCCGCCCGTATTGAGTCGGCCAGCCGGTCAGGCGTCAGCCTTGGGTTATCCCAGCCCAGCCAGTAGGCGGCTTCGCCCACAATCCCGGCCAGGGCGATTGCCCGCGCCGCTTCCGGGGGCAGTTCGCCGTCCGGGTGCCGACAATAGCAAACGCCATCGAAGTAACGCGTTGCCGGGTCATAGCTGATTTCCACCACAACCTCGCAGCCGTAGTGCAGGGCGACGGCGGAATGGGCGATTTCATGCGCGTAGGACGCCAGCAACTCAACGCGCAGTAAATCGCTTGTTTCCGTCTGTTCCCGGTTGTTCCCGATGGGTGGCACGGTATCGGGAACACGGAAACCCTCATGGATACTGGCTGTTCCCGGTGTTCCCGATTGTTCCCGCTGTTTTTGGATAGGACTTGCTTTCACTCGTCGCCCTCCCACATGCACCCGCTGAAAACGTAGCAGCGCGTCAGCCCAAGGCCGGGGACGCGCAATCTTTGCGTGATATGTCCGCCGCTCCCGCCATCGGCAGGAATGATCCATCCGGCCTCAATCAGCGCCCGCATTGCCGCCTTCGGGTCGTGTCTCGCGCACACCTCGCGCCGGAATATTTCGGGCAGCACCAGGAACTCCCGCCCGCCGTCGGCAGTCGGGCGCACGAATCCGGCCCGATTGACGATAGGCCGGTCATTGGGGAATGTGTCATCCAGCAGCGCGAAGCGACTTGCCCCGTGCGCTTCGAAGAAGGCGCGGACTTGGGAGAGCATGGCGCGTTCCTCACGGTTGCCGATGCCGCCAAAGCCGTCCAGCCAGGCGGTAAAACATTTCCGCGCCGCCGTGGTCGCCTCGCCTTCGGCCCAACCGGTCAGGCCATAGCCCGGCCCCACCAGATCGCAGCCGCTGGCAAGTTCCCCGGCCATCGCCACCAGGCCGAAGCGCCGCGCCACCCGCAGCACTTGCCCGGCGGCATCCTTGGGCGCAACGGCCGCGACGAACCGCTTGATGCCTGCCGCGATGAAGTCGGCCAGCTTGGCGCGGTCGGCCACGATGCAGCGCAGCCAGGCCAACCCCACCGCGCCGTGGTATCGGGTCGCGGCATCCTTCAAGGCCAGCGCCAGCGCCGCCGGGGTCGGTTGATCGTGCAGCACCTCGAATGCCCCCATGCCCGCGCCTGCATCCGCGTCCAGGTCAGCTAGGCGGATTTCCTGCCCGGCATTCACCTTCCGCCCGGCCCGCGCCATCAAGGCAGACAGCGATTCCTCGCCCGCCGACAGGAACAGCAACCGCCAGCGTGCCGATTGCCGGGCCGCGCCGGTACGGGATGCCCGCGCCTTGCCTTGCCCATTCGCCAGCATGTAGGCGGCTTCGCCGGCTTCCTTGGGGTTGATTTGCGAGAGTTCGTCCAGAATCAGCAGGCCATCGTTATGCAGCGCGGCCAACCCTTCCAGCCCGTTCGCCGTCGCTCGCCACAGGCGGGGGTAGGTGTTTGGATGACCCCATACCGATGCCGCCACCTTCAGGGCCGTGGTCTTGCCCGACGATGACGCGCCGCGAAAGTGGAAGCCCCCGGAATCCTCGCCCACCACGTCGGCCAATGCGCCCGCGAATGCCACGGACAGGGCGAACACCAGGCGCGAATTACCGGCGGCCAGTCGGCCCACGGTATCGCGCCATTCCTCGACGGTGCCCGCCACCGAGTAAGCCGGTTCAATGGCGTGGGCATTCTGGAACACCACGATTTCCCCGTCCTGCCCGATGGATTCCGCCGGAGTCACGAATACGCCACCATGCCAGCCCAGCCGTTCCACGCACCGCGCGCGATTCTCTACCGGCCAGACTTGCAGGAAGGACGCCAGCATGTCGCGGCCGTTCTTGTTGGTGGAGATGGTCAGCCCCAGCCGTGCCAGTTCGCGCCGCACATCCACCCCGTCGCCTTGCAGCAGTTCCAGCGGCATCGCCCACTGATGGCGCACGTTGTCCTTGTCGCGCCATTCCAGCAACCGGCCCCACTCGCCCGACTTGGCATCGCGAGTCATGGCTCGCACCTGCAAGGCGGAACAAATCCAGAGGGCGGGCAAGCGTTCGCCGTGCTTGTCGGTGCCGATGAAGGCCACGCCAGCGGGCGAGACTTCAAACTCGCCGTTGCCATAGGCGCAGCGTTCACCGCCGGTCTCGCCTTCCACATAGCGCCCGGTGCTTTTGGCGATGGTGCGCACTTCATCCGCCAACAGGGGCGGGCAGCACTTCGCTTCGTTCTCGATTTGCAGCGCCGCCTCGATGGCATCCACCGTCAGCCCCTTGCCGCGCAGGGACGCAGCCAGGCGGAACAGGGTGTCATTGCGCCCGCCTTCGGTGATGCCCTCGCCGTCGGCCACCACGGCTTGCGCCTTGCGGTCGGGGGCGGGTTCCGATTGCAACGCATCCAGCAGCCAGGCCGGCACATCGGCCCGCATGTCCGGGTGTTCCACGTCGCCACCGTGGGCAGGCCACCAGACGATATAGCCGCCATCACCCCGCGTATCCAGCCCGTCGCCCAGGTTGCCCGCCGAGGATTTCAACGGCGTTCCATCCGGGGTGCGGAACAGGTAGTGCGCCCCGCCGCCGTTCTTCGTGCGATGCGTGCGGGTTGCCGGGAGATTCCAGCCCGTCGCCTGCAACGTGGCGAATCCGTCCTTGCCGTTCTTCACATCCACGTCCAGCACGAACAGGCCGGAAGCCTTGCCCGTCGGTACGCCCACCAGCGCATCCGGCCATTGCGCGGCCCAGGCGGCAACCTGCCCTGCATCCGTGGTCGCGTCCTTGAATCCGTTTCGGGTGCGCGGATTCTTTCCGTTGGGGTGCTTCGGCTTGCCGTTCGATTGAATCGCCCCGTTGGGCTTCTCCCAGCAGGGAAAAACGGGGATGCCTTGCGCCAGCAGGGGCGCGGCCAGATCAGCGAAGTTTGTCATGCTGCACCTTCGCTTTCTGTTCTTCCAGCCAGTCGGCCACACTCTCCCATGCGCCGTCATAGGATCGCACCTCACCATCCGGGCAGAGGATGGCGTGATCGTCGTCGCCGCTCAGGACTTCATGCGGCGTTACCGGGATGGTGCTGCCCAGCGCATCCACTGCCCAGGCCACTACGGGTTCCCGCGATGCCTCGCAGACCGCGCCGGCTTCATCGAGGCAGGGGTTCAGAACATAGAAGCCGGGGGCGGCCGGTGTCAGGAACAGGATTTTTTCGCCGTTATGCATGGCCCGGCCCTCCGCGATGGATCAGCCAGTCGGCCAGCTTCGCGGACCGCACGCCCCACACGGCCAGCCGCACGATAGCGGCATCAATGCGAATGCTATGATTGTCGGCGCAGAATGCCTTTTGGGTCGCACCGTGCCAGCGGTTGCGGCCCTTCGCTTTTTTGGTCATGGCCCACCCCCTTATGCCTTGCGGCTTTTCAGGATTTGGGCGGCCAGCCATGCCTCGACTTCGGCCTCGATCCAGCCGACGGCCTTTGCACCGACGGCTACCGGCTTTGGGAAGGTGGGGTCGTAGTCGCTGGGGCGCTTTGGATTACGCCGCAGCTTCGCGTAGATGGTCGAACGGGAAAGCCCAGTGCGGGCTTCAACCTGCTTGCGCCGTAGAATCGTCAGCGCGTTTTGGATTTGTGCGGTCATGTCGCTTACCTCGGATGAAGGAGAACCGCCCCGGAACACCCGGGGCGCGACATGCACTGTGTAACCGCCCAAATCACGGCATTTCAAAAACCTCAACTTATCGAATTGGCATGACGCCCGCGCAATTTGCTCATAGTGTTCAGAATGTGCCGTGCGGCATTTCCATTCGCCCGCGTCTTGCGTTGTCCGACGGCAGCAAAGGCTTCTTCAAGCGCCTTCCTGTCTGTGAGTTTCAGCCCTTTTGTTGCGGCCTCGCTTCGAATCGCTAAGGCAGATTCTGCTAGGCGGCGCGTATGCTCGGCCGGCTTGCGCCCGCGCTTTTTGGGTTGTGCCGGTTCGCATGCGAGCAGCGTTGTGAAAGTCGAATGGGGGGCCCCAGCCTTTCGCCGCCGGGTCAGTTTCATTCGCACATCGCGCAAATCGCTTTGGGCACGTTGCAAGCGTTCTGCCATCTTGCTGCCCGCTTCCTCAAGGAACAGCGCGTATGCCTTCCATTCATCCGCACCCCAGGCTTCGCGCGGAATAGTCGGGTCATCACTTGGGGTCAGAAGTGTTCCCCGGCGGGGGTAGGTAGGCGGCCACTGTGTTTCCGCTCGGTGCGCTATCAATGCGACATGCTGAAAAAGCGTAAAGCCCATTACCGCACCTCCTTCCTTGCTGGCGTTGCCTGCTGCCGCCGGTTTGCTTCGGCCCGCTGCATCAATACCAGTTTGATCGGCAGTTCCTTCGTTGCCTTCATGCGTTCCGAATACAAGCGGTAGCGGGTTTCCGGCGAGACGGTCGAAGCATCGAGCATCGCCTCGTATTCCTGCCCGCACTGGTCGCCAGTCACCGTGGCAATGTCGGATGCCGGGGAAACCCGGTCATCCATCGCGGCAGCCGCCCGCCACATGCACACTTGCCATGCGGCCTTGGCGTCATCCATTTTCAGAATCCGCTCGCACCGTTCCGCCTGCTGATTGAAGTTGGGGGCATCCGGCATGACCTTCATGGTGCCCCCTCCTGTCAAATAACCGCACTAAGGCGGCCGGAATCAAGCGGCTTTCAGTTGAGGTAGTCCCCGGGGCACGGCGTCGACCGCAGCCTTGGCGTATTGAATAACGGTTGGTATTGCCTCAAGCGCCCACATGGCGCGGGAGCCCGGCTTGTACACCGCCTCTTGGCTGTCCACCATCACCAGATCGCAGGTATCCAGTAGCGCGCCTACTTCCATCTGAACACCTTCACGGATCTGAACCTTGCCGTAGGCGTCCCCGACAAGTTGGCGAATCATGCGCATGACGCTTTCGATAATCACGTCGGCAGGGCGTTCGTCCAACATAACGCACATTGTTTGAGCAAGCCCCCACGCTTTGCCGAGTGCCAAGGATGCTTCACTGAATGCGTCGCGCTCATCCTGCTCGATCAGGGGTTTGATATTCTCTTGGTCAGCCATTTCGTAACTCCTTGCAGTTGCGTTTTGGTCAGGGCCGGCGCGGTGCGCGAACACCGACCGGCCCGCTTTGCCTGAAACCGTCAGGCTACGGAAAGACGATGACCTGGCGGCCGTCGCATTCAAGTTGGTATTCATCCCCGATACGCTTTGCCGAAAGGCCCGATGATGACCTTGCCGCGCCCGTCCTGAATCTGGCTATCCACGAAGTCGGCCCACCATTGCAGCATTTCGCGCCGCTGGTCGGCATACTGCGCCCGGTTATAGACGCCCCGGATGCCCTTGGTTTCATGGGCCAGCGCTTTCTCGATCCAGTCGCTATTGAAGCCGGCCTCGTGCAGGTGCGTTGAAGCCGTGCGCCGGAAGTCGTGGATTACGAAGTCGCGCACGTCGATTTCCAGCGAACGCACCGCCTGATTCAATGTGCTATGGGCAATCGGTTGATGCAGGTCGCCACGGCTCGGGAATACCCACTCCGACCCGCTGGCCAGCCCCTTCAATTCCTCGAACATCGCTACGGCCTGCAGGGACAAATGGACAAGGTGCGGCTTGTCTTTCTTCATGCGCTCGCCGGGGATCGCCCATTCGCCTTTTTCAAGGTCTAGCTCTTCCCACTTGGCTTCGATCAGTTCGGATTTTCGCACCATGCACAGAATCAGCAAGTGAATTGCCAGCTTGTAGGCCCGCTTGATGCTGGATTGGTAGATCGCCCGTAGCAGCTTGCCCACTTCCTCCGGCGATAGGGCCACGTCCCGGCTTCTGGCACTGGCAATGAATTTGGCTTCGATTGCCGCCGCCGGGTTGAATTGGGTCTTCTCCCGCGCAATGGCATAGGCGAACAGCCGTTTCAGCACGTTGCGGGTTTGCAGGGCCATCTGGTCGGCCCCGCGATTCTTGATCTTGTCGGTAATCGCCAGAATGTCCGTCACGGTCACGTCGGCAATCTGCTTGCCGCCAATGGCCGGGATCACGTCCTTATCCAGTACGCGCTTGATGTTGCGGGGGCTGCTGTTCGCGGGTTCCGCAATCTCCGCATACCAGCGCAGGGCGAAGCCTTCCACGGTGTCGGCGGCCTTGGCTTCGGCCTCTTTCGCCCTTGCCCGCTCAACAGCCTTCATGCACCAGTTGCGGATGAAGGCTTGCGCCATTTCCTTTACGGTGGGCGCGGCATCCTCTGGGATCGCATCGCCGCGCTTCAGGGCCATCGGGGATAGACCGCGCCCGGCCAGCGCCTTGCCGTCGTCCCGCCAAGCGCGGGCATCGGCAAGGGAATAGGCCGGGTAGTCGCCAAGCGTCACTTTTTCCTGCTTACCGGCCAGCCGGTAGCGCAGCCGCCAGACCTTCGCCCCGCCGGGCATCACTTCCACGAACAACCCGCCCTCGTCGGCTTCCTGATATGCCTTCTCGCCAGGCTTGAGATTCCGCAGCTTGGTATCCGTCAGCGCCATGATTTCACCCCCCTCGCCTCATTTGTGCCCATGAAGCCGCTGAATCATGGGCACACTTAAAACCCTTGGGCACAATCGCCGGTAATCCTTGTCTGGTAGAGCTTGCCGACATTTACGCCCGCCTGATTTGCCCATCAAAAGAGATTCCAGCGAAGCAAGGAAAGGCTATTTTCACGCTGATTTCGTCGTGGGCACACGCCATCATGGGCACAGAAAAATCATCATGGGCCCAATATTGGGCACAATTTTATGCGGATTTGTGCGGAACATGCAAGCCGCCAACGGAACAAAAATCCCTCAGTTACGCGGGCTTATGGGGCGTTTTGCGGAAGGCTTCGGACTAAGCCGGAAGCATCGCTATTTTCCAATGCAGAATCGGCTGAAAATCTCGCCCAGCAACTCGTCCGAACTGAACCCACCGGTGATCGTGGCGAGTGCCGACTGCGCCAGGCGGAGTTCTTCGGCAAACAGTTCGAGGCGATTGCTCAGCGCACGGGCTTCGGCCAGATGGGTGGCCGTTTCGTTCAGCGCTGAAAGGTGGCGTTCGCGCGCGGTGAACACACCCTCGGCTGGCTGCCAACCGGCGAGATTGAGGAGTTCATGGCGCAATAGCTCGATACCTTCGCCGGTCTTCGCCGACAAGGCGATCAGCACGCCTGAGCCCGTCTCACCTCGCGCCGCCGGGCGTTGCGCCAGGTCGATCTTGTTTTCGACCGTGATGCGTGCCGGTCCGACAGGCAGACGATCGGCAATCGCCCGATCCTCCTCGCCGACACCAAAGTTCGCGTCGACCAGATGGACGACGACATCCGCCCGCTCGAGTTCGCGCCAGCTCCGCTCGATGCCGATCTTCTCGACCTGGTCGCTCGTTTCGCGCAGGCCGGCGGTATCGATCACGTGCAGCGGAATTCCTTCGACGTGCAGCGTACCACGCACCAGGTCGCGCGTCGTGCCCGGATGGGGCGTGACAATCGCCAGTTCGTCTCCCGCCAGGCGGTTCAGCAGGCTGGACTTGCCAACGTTCGGCTGGCCCGCGAGAACCACTTGCAAACCGCCGCGCAACAGTCGCCCCTGCCGCGCACGCGAAAAAACCCGCCGCAAACGCTCGTCCAGGCGTGCCAGCCGGCCAAGCGCGTCGCCTGCCGTGAGAAAGTCGATCTCCTCGTCGGGAAAGTCGAGCGTCGCTTCGACAAGCACCCGCAAGGCGATCAGCTCATCGAGCAAGCCCTGAATTTCGCGCGAGAACTCGCCCTGCAAGGAACGCACCGCGCTACGCGCAGCGGCCTGCGTTTCGGCATCGATCAGGTCGATGACGGCTTCCGCCTGCGCCAGATCGATCTTGCCGTTGAGGAAGGCGCGCCGGGTAAACTCGCCCGGTTCGGCCATCCGCGCGCCCAGTTCGAGGCAGCGGCCGAGCAGCATGTGAACGACGACCGGCCCGCCGTGCGCGTGCAACTCGAGCACATCCTCGCCGGTAAACGAGTGCGGTGCGGGAAAATGCAGAAGCAGGCCGCGGTCGATGACACTGCCATCGGCCGCCTTGAAGTCGGCAACCACCGCCCGGCGTGGCGCCGGCTGCTTGCCGCTCAAGGCAGCGGCGAGCGCACCAAGTTCTCCGCCGCTGATACGCACGATGCCGATGCCACCACGCCCGGCCGGAGTCGCGATCGCGGCAATCGTCGCGGGCGGGTCAGGACGATGGCTGGGCTCAGGCCTTACTGTCGTTGGCCGCCTTTGTTCCACCTTCGATCATTCGCGTGATCTGCCATTGCTGGGCAATCGACAGCAGGTTGTTGACCACCCAGTAGAGGACCAGACCGGCCGGAAAGAAGAAGAACATCACGCCGAAGATGAAGGGCATCATCATCATCACCTTGGCCTGTATCGGGTCAGGCGGCGTCGGATTGAGCTTGGTCTGCACCAGCATGGTAACCATCATGACGACCGGCAGAACGTAGTACGGGTCGGCCGCCGAGAGATCGGTGATCCACAATATCCACGGTGCATCGCGAATCTCGACCGCTCCGAGCAGCGCCCAGTAGAGAGCGATGAAGACCGGAATCTGGACGGCAATCGGCAGACATCCACCAAGCGGGTTGATCTTCTCGCGCTTGTAGAGCGCCATCATCTCCTGGTTCAGCTTGGCACGGTCGTCGCCGTAGCGCTCCTTGAGCGCCATCAGGCGCGGCGTAACCGTGCGCATCTTGGCCATCGACTTGTAGCTCGCCGCCGACAGCGGGAAGAAGAGCAGCTTGATGGCGACAGTCAGCAGGACGATTGCCCAGCCCCAGTTGCCGACGATCTTGTAGATGGCTTCCAGACACCAGAAGATCGGCGCGGCAACGATCGTCAGCCAGCCGTAATCGACCACCAGCGGCAGCCCCTGCGCGCCGATGCCGCCTTCCGCCTTCGTCTTGGCCAATTGCTCGAGCGTCGCCTGAATCTGCGGGCCCGCGTACAAAGAGACCGTAGACGCCAGGCGGGCCCCGGGCGCGACGACCGGAACCGGAACGATGACTCCGGCGGTGACCAGCATGTTGACCCCGCCCTCGAGCTTGCGCACGTAGAACTCGCGCGGCTGACCGACGTCCGGTATCCAGGCGGCGACGAAGTAGTGCTGCACCATCGCTATCCAGCCATTGTCGGCGCGCGTGGCAAACTTCGCGCTGCCCTTCACGATGTCGTCAAAAGCCAGCTTCTGGAATTTCTCCTGGTCGGTATAGACGGCCGGACCGGTAAAGGTAGACACCATCGAGCTCTCGCCGTCGGGCGCCTTGGTATCCCGCTGCAACTGGTAGTAGGCGTGCGCTACGACTTCCTTGTCGGTCGAGTTTTCCAACTCGTGCGTAACGCCGATCAGGTAGCTGCCGCGGGTAAAGGTGTAGGTCTTCGTCACCTTCAGGCCGTTGCCTTCCTTTGCCTCCAGCCTCAGTTCCAGCGTCTGCGCCTCAGCCGCCATTTCACGGTCGCCGGGCAGCACGGTGAACAGCGTCTTGTGATTGGCCAGGCCTTCACCGATCAGACCGCTTTGCGCGACGTAGAGATGCTGCGCGCCAAAGAGCGACAGCGTCTTCTCCTTGCTGATGCTGTCCTTATAGTCCTTGAGCTCCAGGCGGACGAGGTCACCCCCTTGTGCGGCGACTTCGGCGACAAAGAGGTCAGTCCGCACGGTCACCGTTTCTCCCCGTCGCGTGGCGGGCAGCGTGCTCGCTGCCGGCGCGCTGGGGGCGGTCGCCGGCGGCGCGTGCAGACTGCCGCTAGGCTGCGGCGCCGCTGCCGAAACAGCCGGCGGCGCAGCCGTCGGGTTCTTTGCCTGGTTGAATTTCAGCCACGCATCCCACAGCATGACCAGCGAGAAAGTGAAGATGAGCAGCAGGAGCAGACGTCGATTATCCATGCAAGCCTAGGTCAGTCGATTGATTTTTCAGGGTACAGGGTCGAAACCCCCGGGATTCCACGGATGACAGCGGAGCAGCCGGCGGGCGGCCAGGTATCCTCCCCGACCGGCACCGTACTTCTCGACCGCCTCGGCTGCGTACTCCGAACAGCTTGGCGCAAAGCGGCAGCGCGGCCCGAGCAACGGGCTGACCGCGTAGCGGTAAAGGCGTATCAGCGCCAGGAGTAGCGTCTTCACAGCCTTATCGTCGCGCCGTAGTCATCCTGCCCAACAAGTCCCGGATCTCATGTGCCAGCTCCCTCCGCTCGAGGCGCGCCGGCTTGGCAGCCACGCGCAGAACGAAGTCGCACGCCGAAAGCCGGGCGCGGACAAGCCGGAAACTTTCCCGGGCAAGGCGCCGTACCAGATTGCGATCGACCGAACGACGCAAGAAGCGCTTTGCCACCACCAGACCAAGGCGTGCCCCGCCTTCCTCCGACGCCGCGTGCGGACGGTAATGTAGCAGGAAATGCCGGCTCTTCAGCGCCCTCCTGAAACCAAAAACGGATGAGTAGTCATCCGTTTTCAGTAAGCGATAGCGCTTCGGGAACGCGGCTGAGCGAGCGCCCGAGTCGCTCGCGGCGGTCGGCTGGCCGCTCAAACGGCCAGGCGATGGCGACCTTTGGCGCGACGCGCCTTGATCACGGCACGACCGCCACGGGTAGACATTCGGACTAGGAAGCCGTGCGTGCGCTTGCGTCGGACAACCGACGGCTGGTAGGTGCGTTTCATGGTTGAACCTTCTCGGTCAAAGCGACAAAAAACGCGTGATTAGACTGCTCTGGGGCATGTTTTGTCAAGGCTATATTTTTCTTCTTGCTGTGGATAACTTCCGGCCAACAGGTTAGAATGCGCCTCTTGCGCCGCGCAAGGAGGTCGGCCCGCCACTTCGCCAAGCCCGGCCTGCGCGCTGGCCGGCAAGCTCCTTGCCGCTCGCCTCAAGCCGACATGACCGCTGCAAATAACCAGTTGGAAAGACGATGACTTGTGACCGGTTGCTGCTGCCCGCACACGCCCTGCCTATCCACGATGATGCTCGATGAATAGCTTCTGGGCTTCCTGCTTGAGCCGGTTCGCACAGGAACTTCCGCCTCAGCAGTTCAACACGTGGATCAAGCCTTTGCGCGTCGATGGCCTGGATCAGCGTGAACACCAGGTCCGCCTGCTGGCGCCGAATGGCTTCATTCTCAAATGGGTCAAAGAGCGCTACCTGGCACGCATCGAGGAGATGAGCAGCGAGTACTTTTCGACCCCGGTCAGCGTTTGCCTGACGCTCGGCGAACGGGCGGCGCTGCCCGCGCCGACGGCCACCAGCGAGACGGCAACTGCCGGCAAGACCGACCCGGCCACTGGCGACGTGCGCAGCCGGGCCCCTTCGCCGGTGGACAAGGACCGCACAAGCTACGAAAAGACCCGACTGATTTCCTCGTTTACCTTCGAAAACCTGGTGGTCGGCAAAGCCAACGATCTGGCGCGCGCGGCTTCGCGGCAAGTCGCCATCAGCCCGGGCGAAGCCACTTACAACCCCTTGTTCATCTACGGCGGCGCCGGTCTTGGCAAGACGCACCTGGTACACGCGATCGGCAACCAGATTGTCGGCAGCTATCCGGAAAAGGTCGTCCGCTACGTGCATGCCGAAGACTACTACTCGGATGTCGTCCGCGCCTACCAGCAGAAGTCCTTCGACGTTTTCAAACGCTACTATCGCTCGCTGGACGTACTCCTCCTCGACGATGTCCAGTTCTTCAACGGAAAGAACCGGACACAGGAAGAGTTTTTCTTTGTTTTCAATTCATTGATCGAGTCTCGCAAGCAGATTGTGATCACCTGCGACACCTATCCGAAGAACATCTCCGGGCTCGAGGACCGTCTGATCACGCGCTTCGACTGGGGATTGACGGTGCAGATCGAACCTCCAGAGACGGAGATGCGGGTCGCCATCCTGAAGAACAAGGCGGAGATGGAAAACGTCATGCTTGACGAGGAGGTCGCCTTCTTCATTGCCAAGCATCTACGTTCGAACGTACGCGAACTCGAGGGCGCACTGAAGAAGGTTCTCGCCTACTCGGCTTTCCATGGGCAGGCGATCGGACTCGACCTGGCCAAGGAAGCGCTGAAAGACGTGATCGGTTCGGTCAATCGCCAGATCACCGTCGAAAATATCCAGAAGACCGTAGCGGATTACTTCAAGATCAAGGTGAGCGATCTCTTCTCGAAGAAGCGCACGCGCCTGATCGTTCGCCCGCGCCAGATCGCCATGTGGTTGGCCAAGCAACTGACTTCGCTGAGCTACCCGGCGATCGGCAGCGCTTTCGGCGGACGTGACCACACGACGGTACTGCACGCGGTGCGCACGATCGACGAGTTGCGTAGCCGCGACAACGAGCTCAATCACGATGTGCACGTCCTGCTCCAGGTCCTCAAGGCCTGAGAGCACTGTAGAAGCTGGTGGATAGGTGTCGGACGCTTTGTGGAAAAAGCACGGAAAGGCAGCCTGTGGATAGATCTTCCGCTTTTGCCCACAGCTTCATACGTTTCCCATACACTTGGCAGAATGTCAGCAAGAATATGAATTTCAAGGTGTAATTCGGATACTCACAGGTTTTCTCGGACCATAGTCATTATAGGATCTAGATACATGCTTCTTGTTAGAACCCGGCGGGAAACGTTACTGGCGCCTCTGCAAGCGGTCTCCGGGATAGTCGAAAGGCGCCATACGCTGCCGATCCTGGCCAACGTGCTCCTTGAGAAACGCGGCGACGTACTGACCCTTCTGGCAACCGACGTCGAAATGCAGCTCACCACTTCAAGCAGCTCGGTCGCCGGCGATGAGGACGGAGCCTTGACCGTCGCGGCGCGCAAGCTGCAGGACATTCTCCGTTCGCTGCCGGAAGGCATCGAGATCAGTCTGGTCCTTGATAGCCGACGCCTGCAGTTGCGCGCCGGAAAGAGCCGCTTCAACCTGCAGACGTTGCCTGCCGAAGACTTCCCCTGCATGTCCGTGGCCGAGGGTACAAGCCAGGATCTCAGGCTGACCCAGAGAGACTTGCGTCAGCTCTTGGCGCAGACGCAGTACGCCATGGCCAATCAGGACGTGCGCTACTATCTCAATGGCCTCCTCCTGATGGTCGCGGACGGCGAGTTGCGCGCGGTGGCCACCGACGGTCACCGGCTGGCGTTTGCCAGCGTGTCCGTCGCCGATCTGCCGGCCGATATAAGGCGCGAGCTGATCCTGCCGCGCAAGACGGTGATCGAGCTCAGCCGCCTGCTCGCCGATAACGACGAACCGGTCGAGGTGAGCGTGCTCGAGAACCAGGTCCGTTTCAGCTTCGCGTCGATGAATCTGGTTTCCAAGCTGATCGATGGTCGTTTCCCGGACTATCAACGGGTGATTCCGGCGAGTCTGCGCAATGTCGTTGCCGTCGATCGCAACGTGCTGCTTCAGTCGATGATCCGCGCCGCGATTCTGACCAGCGAGAAGTTCCGCGGCGTTCGGCTGATCCTGAACGAAGGCAGCCTGCAGATCGTCGCCGCCAATACCGAGCAGGAAGAGGCCGAGGAGGAGATCGAAGTCGACTACCATGGCGAGCCGCTCGATGTCGGTTTCAATGTGACCTACCTGCTGGACGTGCTCAACAACACGAATGCAGAGACCGTTCAGTGGGGCTTCAACGACGCAAACTCGAGTGCTTTGCTGACGGTTTCCGGTAACGAGCGATTCAAGTACGTCGTAATGCCGATGCGCATCTGAGAGCTTGTGAAGGAATGGCGATGAGTGAAGAGAACGTGCAGCCCGTCTATGACGAGGAGAGCATCCAGCAGCTTGAAGGCCTGGAGGCGGTGCGCAAGCGGCCGGGCATGTACATCGGCGATACTTCGGACGGCACTGGTCTGCACCACATGGTCTTCGAAGTGGTGGACAACGCCATCGACGAAGCGTTGGCCGGCTACTGCGACGACATCGTCATCACGATTCACGCCGACAACTCGATTTCGGTGAGCGACAACGGGCGCGGCATACCGACCGGCATCAAGTTCGACGACAAGCACGAGCCGAAACGCTCGGCGGCCGAGATCGTAATGTGCGTTCTTCATGCCGGCGGCAAGTTCAACCAGAACTCGTACAAGGTTTCCGGCGGACTGCACGGGGTCGGCGTGTCCTGCGTCAATGCCCTGTCGAAGTGGCTGCGCCTGACCATCCGACGCGATGGACGGAAGTATCTGCTCGAATTCCAGCGCGGTGCCGTCGTCGATCGGCTGATCGAGATCGAGCGCGGGGTCGAGGTTTCGCCGCTCCGCGTGGTCGGCGAAACCGAGAAGCGGGGAACCGAGCTGCACTTCATGGCGGACGAGGAAATCTTCGGCCAGGTCGAGTTCCATTACGAGATCATCGCCAAGCGCCTGCGCGAATTGTCCTTCCTGAACAATGGCGTAAAGATTCGTCTGCAGGACCAGCGGACGGGCAAGGAAGAGGATTTCGCTTTTCTGGGTGGCGTCAAGGGTTTCGTCGAATACATCAACCGGACGAAGGCCGTGCTCCATCCCAACGTTTTCCACGCCAAGGGAGACTCGCCGGGGAGCAACGGAACGATTAGCGTCGAGGTTGCCATGCAGTGGAACGACAGCTACGTCGAACAGGTCCTCTGCTTCACCAACAACATCCCGCAGGCCGACGGCGGAACGCACATGACCGGCTTGCGCGCGGCCATGACGCGCGTCATCAATCGTCATATCGAGGAAAACGAAATCGCCAAGAAGGCGAAGGTCGACATCACCGGCGACGACATGCGCGAAGGCCTGGCCTGCGTTCTGTCGGTCAAGATGCCCGACCCGAAATTTGCCTCGCAGACCAAGATGAAGCTGGTTTCGTCGGAAGCGCGGCCGGCCGTCGAAGAAGTCGTCGCTGCCAAGCTAAGCGAGTTCCTGCAGGAAAGGCCAGCCGACGCCAAGGTGATCACGAGCAAGATCATCGAAGCTGCGCGCGCGCGCGATGCGGCGCGCAAGGCGCGCGAAATGACTCGCCGCAAGGGTCTGCTCGACGGCGTCGGACTTCCCGGCAAGCTGGCCGATTGTCAGGAGAAAGACCCGGCGCTCTGCGAACTCTACCTGGTCGAGGGAGACTCTGCCGGCGGCTCGGCCAAACAGGGGCGTGATCGCCGTTTTCAGGCCATTCTGCCGCTCAAGGGCAAGATTCTCAACGTCGAAAAAGCGCGTTTCGACAAACTGATCTCGTCGCAGGAAATCGCCACGCTGATCACCGCGCTCGGCACCGGAATCGGCAAGGACGAATACAAGCCGGAAAAGCTGCGCTATCACCGCCTGATCATCATGACCGACGCCGACGTCGATGGCGCGCATATCCGGACACTGCTGCTCACCTTCTTCTATCGGCAGATGCCCGAGCTCGTCGAAAGCGGCCACATCTACATCGCCCAGCCACCGCTGTACAAGGTCAAACACGGCAAGACCGAGCGCTACATCAAGGACGATCAGGCCTTGAAGCAGTTCCTGCTCAGCCTGGCGCTGGACGGCTCGGTGCTCACACCGCGCGCCGGAGCGCCCGAGATCGCCGGCACAGCACTGGAAGAAATGGCGCGCGAGTACCTGCTCGCCGAAGCTGTGATCAACCGCCTGTCGCACCTGATCAATCCGGAAGTGCTGCATGCCTTGATCGAGGCGAATCTCAGCCTCGATCTGAGCGACGAGACAGCGGCGGCGAAAAGCGCCGAAGCACTGATGAACGCCGTCGGCAGCAAGCTGGGAATCACCATCGGGACGCGCTACGACACCGCCAAGGAGCGCTGGCAGTTGCGCCTCGAAAAAGTGCTGCACGGCAATCTGAAGCTCGGCGTGATCGATGAGGACCTGCTGGTCAGCGGCGACTACGCGCAACTGCGCAAGACGGCCGAGCTCCTCGCCGGGCTTTTCGGTCCCGGCGGCGTCGTCGTGCGCGGAGAACGGAAGCAGCCGGTCAGCAGCTTCGCCGAGACGATGCAGTGGCTGCTGAGCGATGTTGAACGAAGCATCAGCAAGCAGCGCTACAAGGGGCTGGGCGAGATGAATCCCGAACAACTGTGGGAAACGACGATGGACCCGAAGGTCCGCCGCCTGCTCAAGGTACAGATCGAGGACGCAATCGGCGCCGACGAGACGTTCAGCACCCTGATGGGCGAACTCGTCGAACCGCGACGCAACTTCATCGAATCGAACGCCTTGGCGGCGCGCAACATCGACGTCTGATCGTCCGGCGCGCGCCCGGCGGTCGATTCCTTGGGCGAAGCCTTGCGCGTTAGCGTGCCACGCTGTTCGAGCGATCGGCACGACCGGCGCCTGGTGGAACCTGCGCAATGCAATGCTGGAATCGGCCGCTTTTCCCACCCTCCTCTGGATGGATAAGGATCATGTTTTCCGGAATCGTTGCTGCAATTGGCCAGATTGTCGACATCACACCGCGTGGTGATGGTGCGGGAACCGTTCGCCTGAAGATCGATGCGCGCCAGCTTGCGCTCGACGATGTCGCTTTGGGCGATTCGATCGCGTGCAGCGGCGTCTGCCTGACCGTTGTGGACAGGCAAGACGCGTTCTTCTTCGTCGATGTATCGCCCGAGTCGCTCGCATGTACGGTCGGTTTGGCCGCACCCGGCCCGGTCAATCTGGAAAAGGCGCTGCGCTTGGCCGACCGTCTCGGTGGCCATCTGGTTTCCGGTCATGTCGATGGGGTCGGCGAAGTCCTCGCTTTCGACGCAGTGGGCGACAACCGGCTGCTCACGATACGCGCGCCGGAAGCGCTGGCCCGCTACATCGCGCGCAAGGGGTCAGTCACCGTAAGCGGCGTCAGTCTGACGACCAACACCGTCGACGGCGCGGTGTTTTCGATCAATCTCATCCCGCACACGCTGCAGGCAACGACGCTCGGCTTTCTACAGGTCGGTGACCGGGTCAATCTCGAAATCGATCTGATTGCGCGCTATTGCGAACGGCTGCTCGGCGTTTCGGATAGTGTCAAATAGCTAATTAAAGCAATTGAAATAAAGTGAGTTATTACACAACTGGACACCGCTGGATATTGTGCATCATGTGAATCGGTGACGGTATTATTGACGGCACTCATTGCGATACCGTCAGATGCTAACCAAGCGCCTCGCAGAAAAAGCAACGCCAGCCGACAAGCCGCAGAAGCTCGCCGATGACCGTGGCCTGTATCCCTACGTTACCCGCACGGAACGAAGTCATGGCGATACGACTATCGTTTTGGGGGAAAGCGGTTCACGATGACCTTCGGAATCTTTCCCGAAGTCACATTGAATGAAGCCCGAAAAGAGCATTTGGCAGTACGAACGAAACTGGCGGAAGGTGCCAACCCGTCGGAAAAAAAGAAGCTGGAAAAGCTCGGTCAGCAGGTCGGCCTCAGCAATACCTTCGATAAAGTGGCGACCGCGTAGTTTGACTCCACGAAGGAACGCCGCTCGAAAGTCTGGCGGCAAGAGAGGTGGCCCCGCAAATTCGGACAGCAGGATAAGGTGATTTCTACGAATGTTCATCCCGGGCAGGCCGGTTGGATCAAGATGTCCCA
>NZ_JAVMKF010000190.1:0-3961 GCF_031732815.1 Accumulibacter sp.
TTGGCCTGGCGACGCTCGCCACCTGGCTGGTTGTTGCATTCGCCTTGCGCTACTCTTCGCTCGCCGCGCTCATCGCTGCGCTCGCCGCGCCGCTCTATGCGCTCCTCATGTGGGGCGGCAATCGCATGGTGCTGGTCATCGCCGGCATTGCGCTCCTTCTCGTCGGCAAGCACTGGCAGAATCTGCAGAGACTGCTCGCCGGCAGCGAGACGAAGATCGGCAGCGGGAAGAAGACCTGACGAATAAGCTTCTATCGCGCGAAACCGCGATCTGAACCGTTTGTTCGACGAGCACGTCAGAGCAAGGTCGCTACAAAGCAATAGTGGTCGAAAAGGACGCTTACCTGCTGGAACTCGCCCGCTACGTCGTTCTCAACCCGGTTCGTGCAGCGATGGTCCGCGCTCCTGGAGACTGGTAGTGAAGCAGCTATCGCGCGACGATTGCCGATGAATGCACGCCGGACTGGTTGGCGACGCAGTGCTTCCTGTCAGGATTCGGCGAGACCATGCCGAAAGCGGTTGCGGCGTACGTTACGTTCGCTTCTTTGTCGAAGGACTCCGCCTGGCGACGACGCCATGGGGACAAGTCAAGCAGCAACCGTTCCTCGGCCCTCACGTTTTTGTCGAATCAGTGCGCGGCCGGCTTCCTGCCGGCAGCGATCGGCGCGAGGTTCCGCAGGCCCGGGCGCGGCCCGTCCCACAGCATCTCGCTGACTTCGCACGGCAATGCGACGATCGGAACACCGCCACCGCCGGGGCGGACGCGAGCGGCGGGTACACGCTGAAGGAAATCGTCGATTACTTCGGTTTGCACTACTCCCGCGTGAGCAAGATCGTGCGCCTTGCCAAAGGCGCGACAGAAGAAAAAAGAGAAAGACCGGACCCAGCGATCTTGCCAACTTGGCCGGGCAGGCGGTCGACCTGATCGTCATGGAGGCCTCGGGTGGCCTGGAGAGCAGCCTGACCTGCGCCCGGCAAGCTGCCGGCTTTGCCGTCGCCGTCATCAATCCGCGCCAGGCACGGGATTTCGCCAAAGCCCTGGGCTATCTCGTCAAGGCCAACCGCATTGACGCCAAGGCCTTGGCTGAAGTCGCTGAGGTGCGGGCTGGTAGCCCCGAGCGTGATCGTTTCGTCACCGCTTTACCAACGCCACAGCAGCAGGCGCTGCACGCACTGGTGGCACGTCCGCGGCAACTCGTCGCCATGCAGGTGGCCGAGCGCCAACGACTGTCGGTCAGTCACACCGCTGCCAGGAAGCTTATCGGCGCCATGATTATGGTCATTCGCACTGAACTCGATCAGGTCGAGACTGAGCTTGCCAAGCACATCGAAACCCATCATGCCGACTTGGCCCTGCGGCTTTCCAGCGTGCGCGGTATCGGCCCAACCACCGTCGCCACTTTGATCGCCGAAGTACCCGAGTTGGGGCAGTTGTCGCGCCGGGAAATTAGCGCCCTCATCGGCTTGGCACCCTTCAATCGCGATTCCGGCCAGATGCGTGGCAAGCGCGCCATCTTCGGCGGACGCGGGCAGGTGCGCCGCGGACTCTACATGGCAGCGCTCGCGGCCATCCGATTCAATGCCGTCATCAAGCAGTTCTACGACCGCCTCGTCGCCGTCGCCAAACCCAAAAAAGGTCGCCATCGCCGCCTGCATGCGCAAGTTCCCGACTATCCTCAACGCCATGGCCAGAACCGGCAAGGCCCGGGGCGATTCTCTTCATACCGTCTGACTCGAAAGACAGTTGCTGATATGTTAGGCCGCTTTTCCAATGCCCAGCCTCGCTCGACTTGCTCGCGCTGAGTTTAGCGGCAGCGGAGAGATTTCACCACTTTCGCCATTCGCTGGCTGGGCCCTCGCCATCTCCGTATCTGCCTGGATCAAGACTGCACGCCGAAGCCACGAGATTGACGAGTTCGCAGAGTTCTTCCCGTTCACCAGTCTCGATGAGCGAGTCGTCTTCGTCGTTCAGTGCGTTCAGTTCTTCGACTGCGCCCTTGATGACGTCCAGTTTTGCCTGCTCGGTGGCATGCTCGCCCAAATTGACCAGTCTTGCGATCAGTTTGTCAAAAACTTCTGCGAAGGCGGTGCATGACGCCTCGGTGTATTGCTCGAGACCGCTTTGCTGCCAGCGCTGGAACGGATATTTTGCTACGATTGAATGGAATCTGGTGCCATAGCTTGACATGACGGTTCCTTGTGCGGCCTGATCCGGAAAGAAGAAAGCCTCGCGACCTCACCCTCCCACACCACCAGACGAACAGGCCAAGTATCCGGCGGTTCGATGAAGGAGATCGCTACCGCGGCGCAAGGCTCGGTGGTCCCATTTCGTCGAAGAAGCACAACCGCTGTGTAGTCCACGCAAACTGGTCACTGATCTCACGCCAGACTGGACAGTCGGAGCGTTGCGACGCGAGGTGTTCGCTTGTATTCCAAGACAGTTACTCGCGTCAAGCTTCTAGCTCACCCGCGATACCTTTAAGACGAGCTTGGCCTGCTCGCGGCTCATCAGCAGGTAGCCGATCTCGTCGATGGTCAGCCATCGGTAAGCGCTGATCGCCCGCTGCATTACCGCTGTCAACTGGTTTTGCGCGGGCGCAGACTTGCCGCCGAGCAAGGCATTGTTGGCCACCAGGCGCCTGAACAGCAGCACAGGGCAGTCGCGTCCGGCGACCACTTCGAGAGGCTGGTGCCCGGCCATCAAAGGCCGCTTCGCAGCGCCTTGTCGATCGCCTCGTACTCGAAGTCGGCGGTGCGGTCGCGCAGGAACTGTCCCGCCGCTGGGTCCACTTCGGCGACTTGCGCGACGAGCGCATTGATGCGCTGGGTGTCCAATACCAGCAAGGCGTCGATCAGTTCGCGGCGCAGCTTTTCCGGCAAGCTGGCCAGCGAGGCCTTGTTCGTCGCATGGGTGGCTGTTCTTGCTCCTGATCGCGCTGAACTCTCCCGATAAAGGTAGGAGACGCCGAGCATGCGCGCCAGGCAGTCGAAAATGGCTGAGGATTGAACCGGCTTGTGCAGCACATCGTCGATCCCCGCCGCCAACATGGCGGCGTCTTCGTCAGCGAAGACCGAGGCAGTCACGGCGACGATCTTTACCGCGCGTCCACCGTCCAAGGCACGGATCTGCCGGGTCGCCTCCAATCCGTCCATCTCCGGCATGCGCCGATCCATCCAGATCAGATGCGGCTGCCACGTCTGGAACAGCGCCACGCCCTGGCGCCCGTTTTCGGCGATCTGCGTCTGGAAACCGGCACCCTCCAACCAGTTGCGGAGCAGCAGGGCGTTCTCGGGCTGGTCTTCGACAATCAGGATGCGATAAACCGGTTGGCCGGCAACCAGCCCGACCACTTCTCTGTCTTCGTCGGCGTGCAGCGGCATTTCGGATGGTGTAGCCGCCTCGACCGGCAGTTCGACCCGAAAACGACTTCCCTGTCCGAGTTGGCTGGTCAACGTGAGTTGGCCGCCCATCAGCTGAACAAATTGTCGAGAGATCGTCAGCCCGAGCCCGGTGCCCTTTTGCTGAGCTGCCTGATCCAGTTGTACGAAGGGTTCGAAGATCCGTGTCTGATCCTGCAGCGCGATGCCGGGACCGCTGTCTTCCACATCGATCAGCAGGCGAAAGCCGTAGGCATCGGGTACCGCCGCCAGGCGCAAAGTTATGCGGCCTGCGCCGGTGAATTTGATCGCGTTGCCGAGCAGATTGACCAGCACCTGCCGCAGCTTGGTCTGGTCGCCGCGGATCAAGCGCGGCAGATCGGGAGATTGTTCGAGCGCCAACTCCAGATCCTTCTCGACGGCCCGCACGCGCATCAGCTCCATCAGCTCGCCGGTCAAGGCACCCAGGTCGAAGGGCACGATCTCGAGCTGGACGCGCCCGGCCTCGATCTTGGCCATGTCGAGGACATCGTTGATCAGCGCCAGCAGGTGTTTGCCGCTGCGATTGATGATGTCCAGGCGTT
>NZ_JAVMKF010000191.1:0-3958 GCF_031732815.1 Accumulibacter sp.
CGCAGAGCGGCCTGATCGCGAACCAGCGGGCGCTCAGCACCGTTGCCCAGAACATCGCCAACGTCAACACGCCCGGCTACTCGCGCAAGGAACCGACGCTCGAGCAGCGGGTGGTCGACGGCAGCGGCGCCGGCGTCGACCTGACCCAGCTCAAGCGCACCGTTGACGAGGGCCTCTTGAAGACGATCCGGCTCGAAACCGCGAGCCTGCAGGAGGCGAGCGTCCGTCAGGACTATCTCGGCCGGGTCCAGACCCTATTCGGCAGCCCGGAGAGTGACACCTCGCTGGCGCATACGATCACGGAGTTCCAGGACTCGCTCGAAAGCCTGGCCTCGGAACCGAACAGCGCGCTCAACCAGCGCGCCGTCGTCCGCAGTGCCGACGATCTTGCGATCCGTTTTCGCGAACTCACCGGAGCGCTGCAGAGCCTGCGCCAGGAGGCCGACCAGGAGATCGGCACGGCGGTGCGCGAGGTCAACGGCCTCTTGACCACGATTGCGGACCTGAACGACAAGATCGCGCGGAACGGCTATGCGGGCCAGGATACGAGCAGCCTGCAGGACCAGCGCGACCAGAGCCTCGATCAGCTCGCCGGCCTGATGGATATCCGCGTGTTCCGCCGTGCGAGCGGCGAAGCCGTCGTCTTCACGGCCAGCGGGCGCACCCTCGTCGATGGCACCGCCCGCGGTTTGAGCCACGGCATCGCCAACCAGCTCTCCGCCGGCGCCGGTGCGACCGGTGGCGGCGTCGATGGCATCTACATCGGCGAGGCAACGGCCGAGAACGACATCTCCGGTGAGATCCGCGCTGGCCGCCTGGCCGGGCTCATCGGTCTCAGGGATACGACGCTGCCGGATCTCGCCGCCAACCTCGACACGCTTGCGGGCGGCCTTGCCCAGACAGTCAATCAGATCCACAACCGCGGCTTAGCGTTCCCTGGACTCGATGCCGTTACCGGCAGCCGCACGTTTGCCGATCCTGCGAACCAGGCGATCACCTTTCAGGGCACCTCGGACACCCGCCTGGTCGTGTTCGACGGCAATGGCAATCAGGTCGGCACAACCACCATGCGCACCCTTCTGGGTGGCGCATCCGGCACCATCGCTGACGTGCAGACGAGCCTCGACGCGTGGCTGAGCGGCCAGGGCCACGGCACGGCGTCCCTGGGTGCCGACGGACGGCTTGAGATCGCGCTTGCCGACGGCAGGACCATCGGCTTCCGCGATGAGGCCCAAGTCAACACGCCGGGCGCCGCGGCAGCGGACGCGGCGATCGGTTTCGACAGCGACGGCGATGCGGTCGTAGACGAAAGCCACACCGGCTTCGCTGCCTTTTTCGGGCTGAACGATCTGTTTTCCGCCGACGTTGCCCTGGGCAGCGCGGGATCGGCGGAATCCTTGAGCGTGCGCGCCGACCTCCTTTCCGCGCCAGAAGGCTTGAGCCGCGGCACGGTCCAGTGGGATGCCACCCGCAGCCTGACCGGCGCGTACCTGGTGTCGAGCGGCGACGGCAGCGCCGCCCGTGCGCTCGCAACCGCGGTTGGCGAAGGAACGGCGTTCGCAGCCAGTGGCGAACTGCCGCAGGTCACGACCGGTTTCGCCGATTACGCCGGCATGGTCATCGCCCACACGGCTTCGGAAACGGCCGCCAGCGAGTCCGCTACCGCCCGCCAGGAGGAACTGGTGGAGACGCTGAAGCAGAAGTCAGACTCGCTGCGCGGCGTCAATCTCGATCAGGAACTGGCCGATCTCATGCTCTACGAACAGGCCTATTCGGCGGCCGCGCGGGTGATGTCGGTCATGCAGGAGATGTTCGATGCGCTTGAGCGGTCCGCACCCTAGGCTCCGGTAGCACATCATGGAACGGATCTCGGCATTCGCGAGCGCCAACTATCTGTCGCAGCTGATCGGCAAGACGCAGGCGCGCATCAACGAGGGGCAGACCCAGCTCGCCTCGGAGAAGGTCTCGCAGGATTATGCGGGCATCGCCGGAGATACGCGGCGGCTGCTCTCGGCCGAAAACGCGCGCACCATGGCGACGCGGTTTCAGCAGAACAACACGCTGATGAAGGTCGATCTTGGCGCCGCCGATCTGGCCGTGCAGTCGATCGACACGACCGCGCGAGAATTCCGCGCCGCGCTGATCGAGCAAGGCAACAGCCAGCCGCTCGATGCGGCACAGGTGGCAACCCTGCAGGCCTCAGCCTTCCGTGCCCTCGGCGAGATGCAGAACGCGCTTAACACCAAGGTCGACGGCCGCTACCTGTTCGCTGGCGGCAGCACCACGACCCGGCCGGTCGATCTCGGCCTGTCCAACCTCGAAGACTTCCAGACCCGCTATGACGGCCGGGCGAACGCCTATCCCGAAAGCCGCGATGCCAGCCTTGCCAGCTTCTCCCTGGCACCCGGCGGCAACTGGCTGAGCTTCGAGGCCGATGCCGCGGCGCCGAGCCGGATCCGCGTTTCCGCCGCCACCGCCGAGGTTGAGGCAATTGCTGCCGGCACGCGGATTACCATCGGCGGCACCCCCGCAAGCGGCTATGACGGCTCGTTCGTGGTCCGAAGCGTCGGCCAGGACGCCCAAGGCACCTATATCGAGGTCGAAGAGGAGCGCTTCTACGATGAAGCGGCTGCCGCCGGAACGCTCAGCGTTGCCAACGGCGCCCAACTGACTCCGGCCGCGACCGGCACGCTCACCTTCGATGGTACCGCCAACACGGTGACCGCCGCCACGGCCGATGCGTTCGCCGGCATCGCCGTCGGCAGCCTGTTCACGGTCTCCGGAACGGGCAGCAACGACGGCGTGTTCGAGGTGGCAGCGAACAACGGCACGGCGATCAGCATCGTCGCCCACACGCTGCCCGACAGCGCCGGCACTGCAGTCGCCGGCACGCTCGCTGCCGAGGGCTACTACGCCGGCGACACGATCGGCCGCGTTCACGCCGCCGATACCGAGCGGACGCTGGACATGAGCCTGAATGGCGCCGATCCCGCGTTCGAAAAGGCGCTCCGAGCAATGGCGATGATTGCCGAAGGGGCGCCGGGTACGACAGGCGATCTCGCCCTGCATCCGGAGCGCATTGCCAAGGCGATCGATTTGCTGAACAGCGCGATCGATCCAGCCGCTGCACCGGTGGCCGGCGAGAAGACCGGCAATCTCGCCGCGGTGCAGATGGACATCGGCTTCCAACAGGTGGTTGTCGACGAGTCGATGAACCGGCAGCAGGACTTGATCGCGTCCCTGGAAACGCAGATCGGCAGCATCGAGAACGTTGATCCTTACGAGACGATCACGCGCCTGCTCGACGACTCGCGAGCGCTTGAGGCTTCGTATCAGGCGGTGAGCCGCATCCGCCAGCTTAGCCTCGTCAATTACCTCTAAGTTCGCCTGCTCCAGAATGAAAGCGGGGAACCCGAAGGTTCCCCGTCTCAGAGTTCGCTGACGCTCACGCGGTCGCGAAGGACGTGTGTGTAACCGCGACCTATTGGAAATAGACGGCAAAGGTCATCAGCGTCACGAGGAAGGCGATCGCGACGGCAGCATAGGGGGCCGTCCTCGAAATCCTCTCATCCCACGTCATTGTTCATTCCTCGCACAGTTCTGGCCGAAACACGGGCGGCTGCCCGATCCACGTGCGCCGTGATGCCGATGCCACCGGAGCGGCAAGTGACATCACCCAGCGCTCGGGGAAAAGGTAGTGCGCGCCTCTCGATAATGTAAGGGCGTTTTTTTGCATTGCAACATTGCACCTGCCGCATAGCAGCACGCCGTGTCCCTGCCCAGTGCGCTCACGCCGCCGCTTCGGCCTCCATCTTGGTAATTGCTTCTGCCATCGCGACCAGGCGTTGCGCACTCTCCACGTGCAGGTTCTCGATCAAGCGGCCATCGACGACGCAGACGCCTGCACCCCGTTCCGCCGCTTCCGCGTGCGCGGCGATGATCTTGCGCGACCAGGCAA
>NZ_JAVMKF010000192.1:0-3941 GCF_031732815.1 Accumulibacter sp.
CCGGATTTGCCGGCAGCAGCTTGGACGCCGACGGCGTTCCCATCTGGCCGGACCTGCACTGCCTGGCGGCCGGCGGCTTTTCCCGGCTGGGGAGCGATGCCACCGGCGTGGTGGCGGGAGAGCTGCTCGATCGAACATACGGCGCGCTCTGCCGAACGCTCGAACAATCGCACGACGTCCGGCCTTTCGCCTACGACTGGCGGCTCTCGATCGAGGACACGGCGGCAGCGCTGGCGCGTGCGCTTGGTAAGGCACTCGGCAGCGGCAGCGTGCCGGTCCGCGTCGTCGCTCACGGCATGGGCGGGCTGGTCGCCCGGACCGCGCTTGCGACCGATAGCGCTCTCTGGGACGCGTTCCGCAGCCGCACCGGCTGCCGGCTGATCATGCTGGGCAGCCCCAATGAGGGCACGCACGCGAGCGTGATGATGCTGATGCGGCGCGACCGGCTGACGCGGATGCTGACAATGATCGACGTCAGCTCGAGCGCCCTCGACCACGCGCAGGTCATCGCCCGCTTTCCGGGAGTGTTGCAGCTCCTGCCGCGCGATGCCGGCTTCGATCTGTTCTCTGCCGATGGCTGGCAGCGCCTGCACGCCCTCGACCCCGATCGCGCGTCCTGGGTCGTCCCGCGCGAGGATGACATCAAGAAGGCGAAGGCCTTCCGCGAGCGCTATCGCGAGATGCCGTTCGATGCGGAGCGCATGCTCTACATCGCCGGTCACGCGGCAACACCGTGCGCGATTGAGATCGAGACACCGCCCGCAGCGCCTGCTCAGATCGGCTTCGCCCAGACGTGGGAGGGCGACGGCCAGGTGCCGTGGAGCACCGGCATCGTGGCGGGGACGCTGCGGCGCTGGTATGCCGCCTGCCGCCACGGCGATCTGCCAGGCGATAGCGCCGTACTTGGGGCATTGAGCGAGATCCTTGACCAGGGGACAACCAACAGGCTTGCCGCGCTGCCGGGGTCCGTTCGCGAACGCGGCCAGCCGCAGCCGGTCACCCGCGAAACCGTGGCGCTTTTCCCTGCCGCCACCGATCTCGAGGCAGCCGCTGCGGACGGTACGGTGCAGCCGCCGCCGCATCCCGGCCTCCCGCCGCTTACCATCACGGTTTCGCACGGCAACCTCGCCTTCGCTGCCTATCCGGTGCTGGTGGGACACTACAACGGCGACACCCTGAATGGCCCGGAAGGGCACCTCAACCACCTGCTCGACGGCCGGCTGGAAACGCGGCGTACGCTCGGCCTTTACCCGGGCGCGATCGGCACCGCCGAAGTCGTCCTCGACGACAACACGCGACCCGCGGGCGCCGTCGTCGTCGGTCTGGGCGATCCCGGCAGCCTAGACCCGGCAGGTCTCGAACAAGCACTCGTCCACGGCCTGTTGCGCTATGCCGTCGACCAGTTCGATGGGTGCCGCGGGCAGGCGACGAATGGCGCGTCGTCAGCGCCGCTGCGCTTGAGCCTGCTGCTGGTCGGTGCCGGCGAAGGCGGCCTCACGGTGGAGGCCTGCGTCAAGGCGCTGAGCGAGGCCGTCGTGCGGGCGCATAAGGCGCTCACCGAGAGTCATCCGGCCGGCCGCGTCTACGACGCCATCGAGATCATCGAGCTCTACGAACATCGCGCGATCGACATCTGGCACGCGCTGAACAGTCTGCTTTCGGCCGATGCCAGCGCCGCCGATGCCAGCGGCAGGCGACCTTTGCGGCTGGCGCCGGAGATCAACCGCCGCGATGGCGGCCGCAGGCGCGTCCGCAGCGAGCTGGACCGCTCCTGGTGGCAGCCCGTGCAGGTGAGCATGGATGTCGTGGCAGGCGAGTACCTCCTCAAGGTGAGCACCGCCGCCGGCCGCGCGCGCGTCGAGGCGACGACCGTGTACGGGACCGTCGAGATGGCGCGCCGCCTGTCGGAACAGGCGAAGCGGGATAAGGTTGGCGGGCCTTCGGTCGAGACGCCGGGGCGCGCGCTCTACGAACTCCTGTGGCCCAACCGTCTGAAGAGCGAAGGCTTCGGGGATCGCAATTTGAGGCTGATCCTCGACGAGCGGGCAGCCTCCCTGCCGTGGGAGCTCTTGGACGATCGCCGCTCTTGGGAAACCGCGCTGGCGAGCAAAGCCGATCCGCCGGCCATCCGCGCCGGTCTTGTTCGCCAGCTCGTGCAGCAGCGGTACCGCGAACAGACCGGCAGCACCGCCGGCCGCCGGCAGGCGCTTGTCATCGGCGACCCGCGCGGCGATCCGGCCCGCGAATACAAGCCGCTCCAAGGCGCGCTGAAGGAGGCGACCGACGTCGCGACGCTCCTGGAGCGCAAGGGTTTTGCGGTGACACGCCTGATCGGCGATCAGGTCTTTCCCGAGCAGGTCATCGGCGCGCTGTTGTCCGAGCGCTGGCAGATCGTGCACATCGCCGCCCACGGCGACGTCGAGCACGACATCGCTGTGAACACGCCGATCGCTGGCGATGCCGCTGCCGGCAGCCTGCAGCGGACCCGCAAAGCGACCGGCATCGTCCTGGGCCGGAACCTGTTTCTCGAGCCCAGCATGCTCGAACAGATGCCGGTGGCGCCGGACCTGTTTTTCGTCAACTGCTGCCACGTCGGCGAGGTCGACGCCGACCGGGAGGCGGCACTGGCGGCGCGCCGGCCGGAGCTCGCCGCTTCCATCGCCGTGCAGCTGATCCGCATGGGCGTGCGCGGCGTGGTGGCCGCCGGCTGGGCTATCAACGACCACCTCGCGCGAGCCTTTGCGACCCAGTTCTATCAAGGCTTCCTTGCCACTCAGGAGTTCGGCCGGGCGGTGCGCACAGCCCGCGAGGCGGCCTATCGGCAGTCACCTGCGGACCCGACCTGGGGCGCCTATCAGTGCTACGGCGAGCCGGACTGGCGCTGGGGCACCACATCGGCGGAAGGGCGCAGCGACGAACCGACCACCTTCGCCGCGCCGGTGGAAGCCATGATCGAGATTGATCACATCCGCAGGGACGCGCAAACGCTGGGCGCGTGCGATCCAAGAGGTCTCAAGGCAAAGCTCGATGACTTGCGGGCGCGTCTGCGGGCTGATGAGACGCACCGTGCTTGGCTTGCGAGCGGGGAAATGTTGGTCGCGTTCGGCCGCGCCTACGCGGAGCTCGACGCGCTAGATCAGGCTATCGCCGATTTCGAGCGCGCACTCAAAGCCAATCGCGGCTCGGCCGCCATCAGCGACCTTGAACAGTTATCGTACTTGCGGGTGCGCAAGGCGGCGTACGATGCGTACCACGGCGATAAACAAGCAAACGCCGCAGTTGGAGAAATTAGAAAGGAAATAAGTACGCTAAAGCGCCTTGGCACGATGGGCAGCACGGCGGAGCAGTTTGGGCTGATCGCCTCAGCGCTTCAACTCTTGGCGACGATCGTTGCTCCGGAAAAAGTGGCAGACACTCTCAATGAGATGCAAAGGGAGCTGAAGAAGGCTGAGAAATGCGAACGGGAAGCGGTGGCCGAAGGGAGTGGCCGGGCATCGGGCCTCGCCTATCGGACGCTGATGGTCCACTTTGCCCACGTCGCCATCGCGCTCATTCAGGACACGCCGCCGCCAGGAAGTATTTTGGAATCGATCGACGAATGTCTTTGCGAGGTGGAGAACGATAACAGTGAGCAATCGAGTTTCCTTATCGGTATCAGCCGCGCCGATGCGGCGCTCGTTTCGGCGCTGGCGGCGGCCTTAGGAAACATCGCTCTAGGGCTTGGCCAGCCGCTGATCAGCGACGATGATTATGAGAAGATCAGCGCTCTCTATTTGGCGGTATGCCGGAGTAGAGGTTCGCCCCTCAAGCTGAGTTCGGTCGTCGATCGCCTCAACTTCTTCCTCGTCATCGTCGACAACAGCGCGATCGCTGCCGAGGTGAGGCACGACCTCGTCCAAGCGCTCGCCCGCATCCGCGACCGCCTGCTTGTCATAGCATGA
>NZ_JAVMKF010000193.1:0-3875 GCF_031732815.1 Accumulibacter sp.
GCGCCTCACGGAAGATGTCCAGGACCATCCGCTGGCATTCGCCTGGACCGAAAAAAGCGGTTTCGAACCGGCCGCGCCTTGGCCCCGGTGCGCAGCTCGAAGTCTGCGGAGAACAGCTTGACGGTCGCCTCGAGGTGGGCGAGAACTTCCGTCAAACGCTTTATTTTCTTCTGTTGATGCTGGATCAGATCGACCAGCTCGGTGCGCCTGCTGATCAGGGCGGCTACCACGTCAACGTCTGCCATGAAAAGCGCTCCTGTTCATTGAACACAGAACTATTCTCCCGGAGCTGGCAGCCTCGCTGTGGGGTGGTTGCTCCATAATGCCGGACTTTAACAAAGGAGAATCTCTTGACAGGAAGGGCAAGAAACCGCTAAATATAATAGGGTATGATAGCCATTTCCGACTCATTCCATCCCTGCGGAGGAAAACCATGCACCTCGGTCGCGTCGCCACCATCGCCATCACCACCGTTGCTCTCGTCGGCTGCCAGACCGCGCCACCTATGGGCGCCACTGCCGGTTGCAAGCCGCTCGGCGGCACCAGCAATGTACAGAACGCGGCCATTGGCGCTGTCGCCGGCGTTGTCCTTGGCGCTGCGGTCGGCGGCGCCGCTACTGAAAGAGGCTCGGTGGGAGCGCGGAACGGAGCATTGATCGGCGCGCTGGGTGGCGCGCTGGTTGGTTCGCAGTACAACTCAATGATTGGCATGACGGAGTTGTCAGATGGTTCCGTGCGACTGAACATCCCGGGCTCGGTGATGTTCCGCAGCGGCAGCGCCGACATCAGCCCGGCGTTTGCCTCGACGCTTGATTCGGTTGCCGGCACGATTCGTGAATACTGCGGCCTGACAGGGACAATTGTTGGTCATACCGATAGCACTGGCACGCCGGAAGGCAACCGCAAGCTGTCGACCGATCGGGCTCGTTCGGTAGCCAATCACCTGATGTCTCGCGGCGTAGACGGGACTCGCCTGCAGCAGTTCGGACGAGGTCAGGACGAACCGGTCGCGTCGAATGCCACCGACGCCGGCCGCGCTATGAACCGTCGTGTCGAGATTTTCGTGCGCCCTCCGACCTGAGCAGGGAGTGAAACGGGCCGCTAGGTGGCGGCAGCCAAAGATAGGAAAATCCAACGTACGCTCGGCAGCCTATGACGCTCGAGTGATTCATTCCCGCCAAACCGGGAACTGATCGCCCAAGCGCCAGGCGTCGCAGCCGTACACCGGATCCGGCTCGTCCCGCAGCTATGGGTTGGCAGTCAGGGAGATTGGATGAAACCCATTTTGCACCGAGAAGTTCAGCGCGGAAGGTCTGGGAAGTTGCTGCGATAAGGCGCTGAGGCCTGGAGTCGCCCTTGTACCGCACGGGTGCAAGGCGCAGAAGGTGCAAAGCAAACTGCCGCAACAGGGCGAAGTGGTGGGCGGCGTGATCGGCGCGGGCGCGCATATGATCGTCGGCAAAGACGACATCCGGGCACCAAGGCAGGCTGTGCGCGACGCGCCAGCACATGTGGACCGCCTCATTGATGCGCTGCACGTCGGGTGCGACGCTCGTGTCGTCTCTTTCGCCTTCGCAGCGGTCGCACGCTGCCGCAAGACCAACCCCCGTTTGCGCGGCAAACACGCTGACCAGATGCAACGGAGTGGCATCCGCTTTCCCTGATCGACGGCTCGTCCTCCCATCGATCGCAACGACATCCCCTTGGTCCGACGACGGAACGACCTGACCTACCCGGCATAGGAACGCCGCTCCCAACGCGTCTGGGGTGGGCGCTGCGAAGACGCGGCCGAAAGTACCACGACACGGGACGATCGAGTCAAGTTCCGGTTTTTCGCAGGCGTCCGGCGCTCCCACCCCGACGCGGGCACGAAGCGCTCAGGCGGCCGGAAAACGTTCTGAGCGGCAACGACTCGTCGGGACGACTATTCGGCCAGATGGGGAGTTTCTCCAGCGTGTCGGTCAGCCAGGCCATCGCCTCGATCCCGTTCAGGTGGGCGGTTTCGAGCAACGACTGAGTCGCGGCGGCGCGCTCGGCGGCCTCCGAGCCGGCAAAGAGCCCGTTCCTTTTCCCCGGTGCGATGGGCCGAATGGCGTCTTCGACGGTGTTGCTGTCGATCGGGTAGAAACGGTTCCTGGCGTAACGGACGAAGGCTGCCCAGCGACGGAGGGGCTCGCGGATCGCTTTGGCAAAGGCGCTGCTGTCAGCCGTCGACTTGCGGTTCTGTTGGAGCCAGCGTTTCAGCGCTGCGAAGCGCGGCTGACTGGCTTCCTTGCGCCGTCGCGCGCGTTCCTCGATGCTTTTCCCGTGCATCTCGGCTTCAATGGCGTACCGTCCGCAGATTCTGCGCCGCGCTTCGGCGGCGAGCGGGCTGCCGTTGGCCTGATGCAGGTCGAAGAACTTGTGTCGCGCGTGCGCCATACACGCCAGCTCGATCACCTGGCCGCGGAACAGGACCTGCTAGCCGGCATAGCCATCGACCATCTGCGCACCTTCCCCAGCCGGCCAGAAGCTCGACCACGTGCTGTCCACTGCGGCCTCTGCTTGGTAGTCGAAATGGACGATCGGCGGGTCGCCGCGCAAAGCCTTGCTGCGATAAACCCGGAGATACACCCGTTTGGTCTTGCCGCAACCGCGATCGAGTTGCGCCACCGGCGTCTCGTCACGCTGCAGCACGCTGCACTGGCGCTGGAGTTCGCCCAGACGCAGGCTCAGCGGTTGCAGGCCAACGCCGATGCGGCCGACCCATTTGGCCAGCGTCGAGCGGGAAGACGGCACGCGCGAGTGCTCGGCTTGTCGTTCCAAGCGGTAGAGCGGCAGGTGATCGACATACCTGCTGACCACGATCCAGGCAAGAAGCGCAGGCATCGCCAGACCGCCGTCGATGACCGATGGAACCACAGGAGCAGCTGTGATCGTCTGACAGGGGCGGCAGGCATACTTGGGGTCCACATCTCGTTCGACGAAGAGCTCGGCCGGGACAAGGCTGAGCTTCTCGGTGAGGTCTTCGCCGATCCGTTCCACGGCAGCGCCGCACTGATCGCAGGTGCAGGATGCGGGCTCATGCCGATGCTCGACCCGCGGCAGGTGCTCGGGCAAGGCCTGACGACCGGCGCGCTGGCGTCGGGCTTTCGCCGCCGGCGGGCGGCTTCCTTCGCCAGCGGCGATGTCGACGGCAAGGTGGAGCGGCTGGACGCTTACTCGGATACAGCCCGGCGAGTCATGTCGAATTCGCCACCGACATGAAAGTGAGCTCCCTGATCGACTGCCATCATCCTCCCATGCCGGCGCTTGACGGTGTTCCGCAGCGCCTGCTCTACGACGACATGAAGACGGTCGTTCTCGAATGCGAGGTCGACGGCTCTGGCAACACCGCGAGCACGCAGTCTTTCTTGACTAAACCGGGTCCTGTGGCTTCGTCATCAAACGCTGCCGCGCCTATCGTACCCGAGCCAAAGGCAAGGTCGATCGCTTCAACGCAGATCTGCGCCACTCGTTCAACTTTCCCCTGATCGTTTCTTACACCAACAGCGCAACGACGCTGCCGCAGGACAAGGTGGCCAGGGTTCCCGAAATCAGCGTTCGCGGCCCGAGCTCGAGGATCTCTGCGCGCCGTTGCGGCGCGATCGAGCACATGCCGCCGAGCAGGATGCCCAGACTGCCGAAATTGGCAAAGCCGCACAAGGCATACGTCATGATGATGCGGCTGCGCGCACTGAGATCGCTCGCCGGCAGGCGCGCCAGATCGAGGTAGGCGACCAGTTCGTTGAGCACGGTCTTGGTGCCGAGCAGCGACCCGGCGGTTGCCGCTTCACCCCATGGAACGCCGGCCATCCAGGCGAGTGGTGCCATCAACCAGCCAAGCATGCGCTGTA
>NZ_JAVMKF010000194.1:0-3867 GCF_031732815.1 Accumulibacter sp.
GGGAAAGCGCTCACGCCAATCGGGAATGGCTTCGTCCAGTTGCTGCACGGCGTTGGAGCCGGACGTCAAGCGGGCCTGCTCCTTGAGATCAAGAATGCTCCAGACGACCTCCGCCAACAAAGCGAAGATGGCAGCCTGCCGATAAGTGCGCGGCAACAATCCCTGCAGGCTATCCACCCAAGCCAGCAGCTCGGGCTGGGTGGCGCGGCTACCGCGAGCGAGCTGCACTACTCGACCCAACACCTGGCCAATACCGCCACGCGCCTCGGCCAACAATCGCAGCGGCAGGCCACCTTGAACCGCGACGCTGCCAAGGTAACGCAATCCTCCGTCTGCACGAGGCTTCAGGCCCCAGTCTCGCAGACCACGTGTGACGCATTCGCTACGTTGAGCCTGACTCCATTCGTCTGGATTTGCCCCAATGCGTTTGAGGATGGGCTCCCACGACCAATGGCCACCCTCATATTGCCGCTGCCACCACTCGGCCGCGTAAAGAACAAACAGGCAGGCAAAGCCAGGGCGTTGCGATGCCACCGCATCGAGGTGATGCGTCATCGAAGGCCCCTTCAGCGAAGTCCTGAGCAAGCTCTCCAGCGTAGAGAATTCGCTCATCGTCAGACGATATCGATAGAGCGGACGCGCATCCGGACGGTCGAGCCCGTGTCGCTGAAGTAGCCGGCGCTTCCAGTCCAGAAAGTCCTGTAAATCCGTGGAATGTCGATTGACCATGCTGCGCTTCCCATCAAGAAGCTTGGTCGAAGGATATGAGATCCAACGCTACTTTCGCAAGTATTTAAGGCTCTGAGCCCAGTGGTGATTCAGAAGCAGCGCACCGACGGACCCAGATGCTTGCAATGCTGGTGCGACCGTCGCTCGATGACCACCGCCGACGCGCGCGAGTGGCGCCCTGATCACTACCTCCTTTATCGTCCTGCTTCGCCGGCAGCGAACGGGGCGACGAAATGCTGCCGCCAGCAGTAACGAAGCTGCGCACAAACCGCTTCACGCCGAAGTATTATTCGATTGCTTGGCGCGCCGAAGGACAACTGAACACCGCCAAGCTGGCGGCACGGCGACGATAAAGACCGGCACGCGCCAGGGAACACGTCAGAACGGGGAGAACGATGCAGGAGACGAAGGAATTCGGCGCGCCGCGAGGTTGCTGGCGTGCCGCTTGAGCGCCCGCCGCTACGCATCTTCCTGTCTTCGCCCGGCGACGTGGCGGAGCAGCGCGAGCTCGTGCGCCGGACGATCGCGGCGCTCAACGACGACCCGCTGCTCGCTGGGCGCGGTCGCTTCGAGGTCGTCGCCTGGGACACGCCGGGCGCCGCCGTCCCCTTGAGTGCTGGCCGGCCGCCGCAGGATTCGGTCAATGCCTACCTACCGCTGCCGCGCGAGTGCGACCTGACGATCGTTCTCCTCTGGGGGCGGATCGGCACGCCGCTGCCGCCGGCCAACCGGCGCGCCGACGGAACGACCTACGCCTCGGGAACCGTCTGGGAGCTGGAAGACGCGCGCAATGGCGGGCGCGAGGTCTGGATCTACCGCTGCGCGCGCAAGCCGACGATCGAGCTCGACGACCCCGACGAAGACGACAAGAAAGAACAGTATCGGCGCGTCAAAGATTTCGTCGCCGCTTCGCGCGCGCCCGACGGCTCGCTGCGCTTCGGCGTCAACGACTTCCAGCACGATGCGCAACTGGCGCAGCTCGTCGAGGCGCACCTCAAGCAGTTCGCGCGCCAGGCGCTGCCGCTCGCCGCAGCGCCGCCGAGCCCACCGCCGGCGGCGCCCATGCCCGCGGCAGCGGCGGCGCCCGACGGCGCCGGGCAGGGCAATGCCCTCGAGCTGCTCGACCGCCTCGGCGAGCTGATCCAGCTTTGCGACCGCGAGGACCTGCGCGATGTACTGATCGATACGATGTACCGGCGCGCGACGCGGGCCAAGGGCAGCGCGCTCTTCTGCATCCTGCCCGGCGGCGCGCGCCAGGGACATTGCGGATTCCTCGAACGGGTACGCGCCTACGAGCTGCGCCACCAGATTCCCGGCGTCGCGCCCGGCCAGGTGATCCTCGTCCCGCGCGTCGTCCGGCAGAACCTGGAGACGCCCGAGAGGCTGGGGGCGACGATCCTCAGCGCGATTCGCGACGGCGCGCGCGACGCCGGGCTCGATTCGTGGCCCAAACTGCAGCGCTGGATGAACGGCGGCAAGCAGCGCATCTTCATCGTCGCCCTCGAACCGCCGAGCGACGCGCTGTCCGGCCGCGAGCACCTGTTTCTCACCAACGCGGCGGCCTGGCTCGGCCGCTGGGTCGCCGCCCCGGCGCGCCAAATCTTCGTTCTCGTCGCCTGCCTGCGCTACGCCGGCGGCGAGGGCGAAGGTGAGCGCATGCGCCGCATCGTCGACGAATTCGTCGCCGGTTTCAGCGCGCCCGTCGACTTGCCGCCGACCATCGTCCCCCTGCCCGAACTGGCGTCGATCACGCGCGATGACGTCGAGCGCTGGTGGACGCATGAAGCCGTCAAACCCGTCCGCAACGCGCGCCTGAAGGCAAAGCTCGACCAACTCTTCGCCGAGCGCGCGCACTGGGCGATGGACGACCTGCGCGACCGGCTCGCCGCGTCGTTCTGACCCGCAAGAAAGGAAAGCAGATGACCCTCACGCCACCGCCGGCAGACCGCTACATCTCGCACGCCAACCTCGACATCGCCGCCGAAGTCGCCATCCAGCTCGAACAGCCCTTGCTCCTCACCGGCGAGCCGGGAACCGGCAAGACGACCTACGCCCGCCATCTGGCGCGGACCTTCGGCGAGCAGACCGGCGAAGGCGAACTGCCGCTGCTGATGTTCGAAACCAAATCGACCAGCGCCGCGCGCGACCTCTTCTATCACTTCGACCACCTCGGCCGCTTCCACGCCGCGCACGACGACAAGATGCCGAGCGACAACCGCGCCTACCTGACCTTCAACGCACTCGGCGCAGCCATCCTCCGTTCGCGGCCGGCGGCCGAAGTCGCCGACCTGTTGCCCGAGCATCGGCGGCCGTGCCGCTGCGTCGTCCTCGTCGACGAAATCGACAAGGCGCCGCGCGACTTCCCGAACGACATCCTGAACGAGATCGAGCGCCAGTACTTCCGCATCCCCGAGCTCGGCCTGCGCACCATCGTCGCCGACCCCGACTACCGGCCGCTCGTCGTCCTCACCAGCAACAGCGAGAAGAACCTGCCGGACGCCTTTCTCCGCCGCTGCGTCTTCTACCACCTGCCATTCCCCGACCCCGCGGCGATGCGCCGCATCGTGCGCGCCAACCTCGACGGCGAACCGGCGCTCACCGCCGACGCAATCGACTTCTTCTACGCGCTGCGCACGCTCGAACTCGACAAGCCGCCGGCCACCGCCGAGCTCGTCGGCTGGCTGAAAGCGCTGCGCGGGCGCGGCGCATCGTCGGCCGGCACGCTCGCCGAAGTCCGCCAAATCGTCCAGGGGACGCTCGGCGTCCTCGCCAAGACCGCCGAAGACCTCGAGCGCGTACGCGCCCACGCCGTGCTCAAGCTCGGCGCACTGGCGGGCGATGCTCAGTACTGAAGCACTCGTCGAGCTCGCCGGCGAGCTCAGGCGCCAGGGTTTCGCCCCCGGCGCGCATGAGCTGACCGCCGCCGCGCAGGTGCTCGCCGGCCTCGCCGGCCGCGCCGAACCGCCGTTGCCGCGCGAGCTGGCGCCCTACCTGGCGCCGATCTTCTGCCGCACGCCGGAGCAGCAGCACCTCTTTCCGGCGCTCTTCGCCGACTGGATCGCCCGTTGGGACCGCGATCCGCCCGCTGCCGCCGCGCCCGCGCCCGGCGCCTCGGCCACGCCGCCGCCGCCGCGTCCG
>NZ_JAVMKF010000195.1:0-3817 GCF_031732815.1 Accumulibacter sp.
TCCAGCCGGTCGGCAAGGGCTGCCGGTGCCTCGCCATTGAGCGCAGCGGCCGCGATTCCTTTCTCCAGGCTGCGTGCCTCGTTCAGCAGCGGCTGCAGGCGGTCGCGCATCTCGAGGGCGATTCCGGCAAGGCTGCCGGTCTGTTCAGGGCTGAGGCCGAGTTCCCTGCTGCGGCCCTTCAAGGCCTGCATCAGCGGTGGCAGGTTTTCCGGGAGGATGAGCGCGTAGTGCTGAACGGAAGGTTCGTCTGCGGCTGGTGCGGCGGTGCTTGCCGGGTTTGCGGCCGCGATCGGGTTCAGCGTGACGAGGGTGGCCGTCAGGGTGGTGGCGAGCAGCGTCCTGCGCAGGATTCCGGGGGTCATGGCGATATCTCCATTCGGTTGGGGCGGCGGTTGAGATTGCTCACCATTTTCCCTCCAGCGAGAGCAGCCAGGTAAGTTGTCCCTTTTCGGTGGTGGCGAGGCGCCAGTCATCGGTCCCGGCAATGAGGTTCGACCAGGCTTCAGAGCTTCGCTTCACGTCGGCGCGCAGCAGGTTCTGCGCCTGCAGGCGAAGATTCGTCGTCGAGGAGAGTTTCCTGACCCAGTGCGCGTCGAGCAGCGTACCGCGCGTGGTGTCGTCGGCGAGTTCCCCGGGGATGTCGGTACGCGACTTGCCGTTTCGTGTCAGCTGGAAGCCGGCAGACGACGATAGCGACGGGATGGATTGTTCGTAGCCGAGCGTGAACTGGTAGCGCGGCAGTTCGCGCGTATCCCGCGTCAGGCCGAGACGGTCGTCGTGAACGCGGCCCTGCGGCAGCGTCAGGTGCGCGCGCAGCGAGCCGCCCTTGATGCCGGCAAGCTCGCTCTTCAGCTTGGCGTCGAACTCGACCCCGTAGTGGCGGGCGGTGCCCTGGTTGTAGGGGCGCTCGACCCAGCGCGAGCCTTCGAGCAGGGTCGTGCGTTCGATGAAGTCGCGCGTCTGGCGCCAGTAGGCGCTGATGCCGAGGACTCCGGCTTCCTCCTTGAGATAGCGTTCAAGGCCGATTTCGACGTTGATGTTGCGCTCTGCGACGAGGTCGGGATTGCCGGCGCGATCGGGCTCGAGTGGCGTGTTGCCGGTCAGGCTGGACGTGTTCTGGATGGTGATCGCCGAGATTTCATCGAGCTTCGGCGCCTTGATGCCGGCCCCCGCGGATGAGCGCGCCACCCAGCCATCGCCGGCGTCGAAGCGCGCGGCGAGCGACGGGGCCAGCTGGCCGGCACTGCTGTCTCGGCCGTCGGATTCGAGGCGGATCGATTCGCCACGCAGGCCGGCGGTCAGCGTCAGTTGCTTCATTGGCGACCATTCGTGCTGCGCCCACGCCGTCCATTGCTGTTGGCTGGCGTCGCTCTTCGAGGTCATGGCGCCGCTGCCGGCGGGGTTGCCGACACTTGTCTGGGTTTCGTCGCGCCGGTGCGTCGCCGCCTCCAGCCCGAAGGAGATCAAGGCCTCGCCGACAGGGCGGTCGAGGCGGATTGCAGCGGAGAACTCCTGCTCGTCACGCCCCAGCTTTTCGCGGCTCTGCGTGACACCGCCGAGCGTATCGCGCCAGGTGCGCCTGGTATCGCTGTCACGCCAGCCACCCATCATCGCGGCACGCCCCGAGAGCTTGCTGCCGCCGTCGAGCTTGAGCTCGCCCTCGGCGCGCAGACGGGCAATCGTGAGGTCGCTGTCTTCCCTGTCGCGGCGGCTGCCGAGCGGGGCGAGGCCGGTCCCGGCTGCCGGGTCGGCGTAGCCGCTGCGCAGCAGCGTCGCGTGTCGCGTGCCTTCATTGCGGTAAAGACTGGGCCACAGCGTCAGGCTGTCACCCGCCTTCTTCCAGGTCAGGCGCGGCGAGACGATCAGTTCGTTCAACTCGTAGGGGCCGCGCTCATGATCCTCCTGCCACAGATTGCGTGTGCCAGCGTTGGAATTGATGCGCGTCTTCTCGGTATCGAGCGGCATGCCATGGTGGTTCACGGTGACCGGCAGCAGCCATGAGAACTGCGTGCCGTCCGCCATCAGCTGGCCGCCACCGCGACTGACCGAGAATTGACCATTGGCTTCCGCATCACCGCCGACCCCGCGTGCGCCGACTGCCGCCCTGAGGGTGGTCGAGTCGACCGGCTTCGCCTTTCTCATGATCAGGTTGACCGTCACGGCGGCGCTGCCGCCATGCTCGGCCGACGAGCCCCGCAGGATCTCGATGCGATCGAGCTCGCCGGAGGGCATGCGGCCGACCATGGTCAGCGCGTAGCGGGCGTTGGCCGTCGGCCGCTCGCCGTCGACCAGAAACTGGACTGCGTCGCGGCCCATGCCGCGTACCTTGGCGGTCGGGGCGCCGTCGCCGGAATTTTCGCCGGCGTCGATGCCGGGCAGCTTGCGGATGACCTCGCCAACGGTGAGGCCGCCGAGGGCTTCGATTTCCTTGCGGTCGAGAACGGTCTTCTGGGTGACGGCCTCGCGCCGGTCTGCCAGCGCGTCGTGGGTGGCGGTGACGACGACTTCTTCCAGCTGGGTCTGGGCGAAAGACAAACCATTCACCACAGAGGCACAGAGACACAGAGAAAAGCGAGAGAGCCTCAATTTCAGGTGTTTCTCCGTGCCTCTGTGCCTCTGTGGTTTGCGGTTCTTCGTTTTCATGCCGCCGCCTCCGCCCGGCGCAGCGCCGGATTGCTCAGCGTGCGCACGGCGCCGCCGAGGGTGGAGAGCAGCAGCAGGGAGAGGCCGAGCATCGCGAAGGGCAGGGCGGGGGGCTGGGGTTTTTCCTCGACGCGTTCGAGGCGCATGCCTTCGATCTGCGGAGGAGGTGGCGCGGCGGGCGGCGGTGCGAGGTCGGCAGCCTGCTGCGGGCGCGTGGCGGCGAGCAGTGCGGCAAGGCCGAAGCCGGCGCTGGCCTTCGTGCCGACGAAATCCTTGAACACCTGATTGTCGGTCACCACGTCGTGACGCTTCGCGAGGTCGCGGTAGCGCTCCTTCAGTTCGGCCAGCACCTTCGGGTCGGCCTGCCAGTAGCCCTGGCGGGCGGCCTCGATCATGCGCTCGATGGTCTGCGCCAGCGCCGTCGGGTTGTTCGTCTCGAACCATTCCTTGAGGCCAAGCTGGTGCTTGTCGCGCACATAGACGTCGACGAACTCCTGCCACTGGTCGTCGCGCACGATCTCGCGGGCGACGATGGTCCAGCCGGAGAAGTTGTTCATCGAATCGAGCACCTGCAGCGTGCCGGCGTAGCCCTCGGCCATCAGTCCCTTGATGTAGCCGGGGTGGAAGTTGCGGGTGGCGAGTTCCTTGGCGAGGAAGGCGTCGGCGCCTTCGACCTTGCCGCTGCCCGAGCCGCGCAGGTTGGAGATGTACAGTTCCGGCGCCTTGCCGTCGAGGCGGCGCACTGCGAGGCCGATGCCGCCGAGGTACTGGAAGGGATCGTCGGTGGTGAGCATGCCGTAGAGGTTCGAGGTGCGCGACAGCACGGCGCCCTCGGTGCCTTTCAGGTGCTCGGCGTAGAGGTTCATCTGCGCGGCCTTGCCCGTGGCGCCCGCGACACCCTGCTTGCCCCAGTCCTCCTCGTCGGCGCCGTAGGCGAACTGCATGCGCGAGAGGTAGAGGTCGGCGAGCTTGCGGTCCCCCTCGGCCTTGCCCTTCCAGGTGTCGGTGGCGAGCGTCGCGTCGTCGAGCCCGGTGCCGTACTTGCCCGATTCGGACGAGAACATACGCGTTTCCGCAGCCTTTACTGCCGCCGCTTCCGGGATGCCCTGCTTGATGAGCCGGGCGGCGATGGCGCGGCTGTTTTCGAACAGCGGATTGTCGGCTTCGCTGGCTC
>NZ_JAVMKF010000196.1:0-22187 GCF_031732815.1 Accumulibacter sp.
CCGAGTTCTCTTGCTCGGAGGCGCCGATGACGGCGACCGATTTCGGTTCAAACAGCGTGGTAAGGTAATGACGTTCTAGCATGATCATCTTCACCCCCGGTTCCGGAGGCACTGAAATTGTGGTTGTTGCACCGCACCAATCTAACACAGTTGGCCGAGCAAGTCTCTACGTGGAAACCCGGATTAGCGGCACAATGTGACATCCGACACAGGCTCGACTGTTCAGCCGACGCTTGCCGACAAACCTGGACCGATCCAACTCCTCCGACGCCGGCGTGCCCTGCGCTCAGACAATGCCCATTATCATAATGTAAGCACGCACGAGTATGACAGTTTCTCCGCGGCAAACTTTACCTTCAGCCTGGGTGCAACGCTTCGCCAGCCTGATTCCGGCCGGAGAGGTCCTCGATCTCGCCTGCGGAAGCGGTCGCCATGCCCGCCTGCTGGCCACGCTCGGTTATCGCGTCGAGGCGGTGGACCGCGATGCGCAAGCGCTCGCTGCCCTGCGCCACGTGCCCGGAGTGACGGTGCGCGAAAGCGACCTGGAAGCGCCTGGCTGGCCGTACGCCGGCCGCCGCTTCGCCGGCATCGTGGTCACCAACTACCTCTTCCGGCCACGCGTCGAGCAGCTTCTCGCATGCCTGGCCGACCCGGGATTGCTGATCTACGAAACCTTCATGCGCGGCAACGAGCGCTACGGGCGACCGTCGAATCCGGACTTCCTGCTCGCCTCGCAGGAACTGCTCGGCTGGGCACAGCAACGCTCCTGGCGCGTCCTGGCTTACGAAGAAGGCTACTGCGACGACCCCGCACCGGCTGTCGTTCAACGCCTGTGCGCCGCGCGCGGCACCATCGATAGCTGGCCCATGCTGCGCAAACGCGGAACCTTTCCTTCGTCGGCGGGCGTTTCGTTCGTATAATTCGGTGCATCTGCCCGTTTGTGTGCAGTCGATCGACGGGTTCACCATAGCAGGAGTTGGCATGAAGGGGTTTCTGAATCTGCTCGCCAAGGCAAAACTGATCGAACTTTCCGATGAGGAAAGGGCCCTCGCCGAAGCCGCGTCGGCGGCCGCGACTGGCGCAGCGCCGGCCGCGGCGGACAGCTCGCCGGATCGGCCGCCGCCCGCAGCACGTCGCCCATCCGAGCTGGATGACCCACTTTCGCTACCGCCGCTGACCTCCCCGCCGGTCGCGACGGCAGCCGGCGCGGCAAGCACCGGGCAGGCCACCGACGACTTCGAAGGGGTGGCCCTGGCCGACATTTTTGCCGCCGCCGGTGTCGCCGACTCGCCGTACCCGGCGGAAAAGCTGCTCCGCCTGCTCGCCGGCCTGCGCGCAATGGATGCAGCAACCCGCAAGGCAGCGGTGCTCGCCATGGATGCCGCCGACGACAACTGGCAGATCGCCGACAGCGTCAGCGACGCCGAGCAGAAGATCGCTGCCCTCGAAGCCTACAAGCATCAATTGACCGCTCAGATCGATAATCGCGCGCTGCAGACGGGCGAACTGGTCAACCAGATCAAACTGGCTCTGGACCAATCGACCGCGGCAATTCGCAAGCAGATCAGTGAGCTGGAGCAACTGCTCGAACGCGAAGTAACGCGTGCGGCGCAGGAAACGACGAGCGTCGAGGCGGGCCTGCGCCAGGCACGCGAGGCAGCCGCACGCGAAATCCGCCGCCTTGACGGCGAAATCGAGCGTCTGCGCGAGATTCCCGCCACCTTCAAAGCGGCTTGACCCCGCCCGGCACGCAGCGCACTGCTACAAGGAGAAAGCAAATGGCCCAACTCACACCGCTGGCCAAGGGACTGATCACGGTGATCGTCATTGGCGTCGCCGGTTCGCTGGCATGGAATTTCGGACTGAAGGAACGCCTCGGCACCGGCGCTGACGGCAGTCCCGGCACACCGCCGGCAGCCAGCGCGCCAGCGCCGGCCAAGCCGACCTCGGCCAAACCCGGGAGTAGCGCCGAGCCCGCCAAGGCAAGCGCGCGCGCCGACGACCGGAACGCGCCGCTGGGTAGCCCGACGAATCCCTTGAAAGTCAGTCTGGTCAGTTTCCACGGCTACGCGCCAGCGCTGGTCGCCAACGGCAACGCGCTCGAAACGCAGAGCGGATCGCTGTACGCGAAGAAAGATCTGAACGTACGCTTCGTCATTCAGGATGATATCCCGACGCTTGCCACCATCTTTGAATCGGGCGCCGCGCAGTGCGCTTGGCGCACCTCCGACTTCTGGGCGCAGGAGCAGCCGAATCTGCGCAACGCCGGCCTCGACGGACGCGCCGTGATGATCGTCGACAACACGCAAGGCGGCGACGCCGTCATCGCCAAGGATGCGGCGGTCAAATCGATCGAGGACCTCGCCGGACGCACGGTTGCCCTGCTCCAGTTCACCCCCTCGCACGGCATGTTGATCGACGCGCTCGACAATTCGTCGCTGACTGCACGCAAGAAGGACAGCGTGAAGACGGTGTTCATCAATGCCGAGGAAGGCACGGCCGGCGTGCGCGCCGCTTTCGAGGCCGGACACGTCGATGCCGCGGTGCTCTGGGACCCCGATCTGGCGCTCGCCTTGCGCAACGTGAAGGGAGCACACGTCGTCTATTCGACGAAGACGGCAACCAACCTGATCTTCGACGTCATGGTCTGCGACGCGCGCTTGCTCGCCAAGCCCGACGGACAGGCGGTCGTCCAGAAGTTCGTCGAAGGCTGGATGGAGGGGGTCACCGCGGCACGCGCCAACCCGGATAACGCGGTCGAGGCGCTGGTGCGCACCGAGGAGTTCTTTCGCCTGCTCGCCGACAAGGAAGGCAAACCCTTCGTCAAGAGCCTTTTCGCCAACGTCGTGTGGACCGGTGTCGAAGACAACGCCAGGATCCTCGGTCTGGTCGGCGGGACGAATCACTACGAGCGCGTCTACAAGCGTTTCGACGAAATCTACCGCAAGGCCGGCGCGCTGGCCAACCCCAAGTCGCCCGTCATCGCGCCGCAGGACAGCTTCGACTACCGCTACATCAAGTCGATGCTGGCCCGTGACCAGGCGGCAGCGACCGCGGCGGCGCAACCACAGACAACCTTCAGCCAATCGTCGCTGAAAGAAGCCACGCAGCAGCAAGCCATGGTGACCAAACCGGTCACGGTCGGTTTTGCCTCGGGCAGCGCTGAACTGACCAAGCGCGCGCAGAAGACGGTCGATGGCGAGATGGTTCCGTTCATCGAGAACAACGGCAAGGCTTACTTCGAGGTCAGCGGCAACTCCGACTCGACCGGCACGCGCGAGTCCAACCTCCGGCTGTCGGCGGCGCGCGCCAAGGCGGTAGTCGATTATCTCGTCGCGCAGTGGGAGTTCCCGCGTGAGCGCTTCAAGATCGTCGGCAACGGTCCCGACCGGCCACTGTGCAACGAAGCCAGCGCCGCCAGCGAAGGCCTCTCGCTGGAAGAGTGCCGGGCGCTCAACAGGACGACGCGTGTTGCCGTCTTCGGCGGCCGCTGACGGAGCCGGCAAGGTGCCCAGGACCGAATTCTGGAACCCCTACGCGGTGCCTGAGGCACCGCGCAGGCGGCTGCTCGGGCTTGCCGCCGTGCTCGCGCTGCTCGTCTTGTGGAGTGCGGTCGCCGCTTCCGGTCTGGTTAGCCCGAGCAAGTTGCCAGCCCCCTGGGAGGTCGTCGCCGCCTTCGGCTATCTGGCCTGGCACGACGGGCAGAGCATGCTCCTCACGGCAACGCTGTGGTCGGTCGGCCGACTGCTCGTCGCCGGTGTGCTGGTCATCCTGATCGGCATCCCGATCGGCATCGTCATGGGCGCCGCGCCACAGGTCAATGCCGCCTTGTCGCCGCTCGTCGACCCCTTCCGCTCGGCGCCGGTGGTCGCCCTGCTACCGATTCTGGTCATGTGGATGGGAATCGGCGAAGCGATGAAGATCGCCTTCCTGTTCATTGGCGCCGTCGTCTACCTGATCCCGATGGTACGTGATGCGATTCAGGCGGTCCCGCAAAGCTACTGGATCGGTGCACGCGACCTCGGTGCGACACCCTGGGAGTGCATCCAGCGCGCGGTCATCCCGCTCGCCATGCCGCGCATCGCCGATGCGGTGATTGTCGCCTTCTCGGTCATGTGGACCTACATCACCGTCGCCGAATACGTCAACGCACGCGAAGGACTCGGCCAGCTGATCCAGAACGCCCGCCGCTTCAGCGCCTGGGATCAGGTCTTCGCCGGCATCATCGTGATCATCGCGCTTGCCCTGGCGACCTACCAGTTCATGGTCTGGCTGAAGCGCCGCCTCTATCCGTGGGAAACGCAACAATGAACGCGCCAGCGCCGGCCAGCCCGGCAACGAACAGTGTCAGCGTCGTTCTGCAGGACATCGTGCAGGAGTACCCGGCGCCAGGCGGCGGCGTCACGCGCGTCATCGACCGCGTCAGCCTCAGCTTCGCGCAACCCGGCATCAACATGCTGCTCGGCCCTTCCGGCTGCGGCAAGAGCACGCTGCTGCACATGCTCGGCGGCGTCCGGCCAATGGGTAGCGCGACACCAAGCAGCGGACGCGTGCTGATCGACGGTGCCGACTGCCATGGCGCCCACGACGACTCGGTGATGGTCTTCCAGCGTTACGCCAACCGCCCCGACCTGTCGGTCTTCGACAACGTTGCCTTCCCCTTCCGCCTGCAGCTCTGGCGCAAGCGCGTGCCGGAAGGCGAATGGCGCAAGCGTGTCACCGACATGCTGGCGGCGGTGGGCCTGTCCGACAAGGCGGCGCTGCGCCCGGCGCAACTCTCCGGCGGACAGAACCAGCGTGTCGCCCTCGCCCGAGCGCTCGTTCTTCGCCCGCGGATTCTGCTCATGGACGAGCCCTTCGGCGCTCTCGACGCGCAGACGCGCGAGGAAATGCAACTGCTCCTGATCGAGCTCTACCGCGCCTGGCCGTGCCTGGTCGTCTTCGTCACCCACGACGTGACCGAAGCACTGGCGCTCGGCGACCGGGTGATCGTCCTGTCAACCCAGCCGGCGCGCGTCGCCGACGACTTCGCGATCAGCGAAACGCGCCCGCGTTCGGCCGCCTGGCAGCGCTCGCCACAGGCACAGGCGTTTGCCGAACGCGTGCTCAACCAGTTGCACCAGGCCAGCCCGGGTAAAGGGCAGGTCCGGGTGACCGTCTGAACGCTCGGCGACCCGTCCTGCCGACACATTGCCTGCCCACACTCCCGAGATGGCCGACAGCAAACCGCCCTACGTCAAGGAGGTTCTCACCAGCCAGGCGAATCTCTACGCCTTCCTCGCTTCGCTGGCCGCCGGCGCGCTCCTGTCGATTCCATTCGGCTTCGGTGTCGGCGCCATTCCGCTGATTGCCTTCGCCGCCGGCGAGGTTCTTGCGGCGCTGCACATCCCGTCGCTGCCGTCTTTCCGCGAAAAGGTAGACCGCAGCTGGCGCGCCGAGACGCGACAAGCCTCGCGCGCCCAACTGATCGCCGAATTGCAGAAGCGCGCGGCCAAACGGGAAGGCTTCCAGGCACGGCTGCGCACCTATCAACGCATGATGGAGCGCGTTACCTCGCTCTACCAACGCGCAGAAAGCGGGCATTCCCGTCTTGCTCCGCGCGACGTCGAGCAGCTCGACGACGTTACGATCGAATATCTTTGCCTCTGGCTGGCCATTCTGGTCATCGACGACCGGATGGAAGCGATCAACCTGCGCGAAGTCGACGGCAAGCTCGCCGCAGTCAACAGAGAACTCGCTGCGCCACTGCCGGGAACCGACCTGCGCCAACTGCAGAAAGCGCGTGCCGACTACAACGCGCTGGTCGAACGTCACAACCGCATGCTCAGCCGCCGGCGGGCACTCGAAGCCGCGCTGCTGACGATGCCCGACCAGATCGACGAAATCTACCAGACGATCATGACCCTGCCCGCCTCGGAGGAAATTGGCTCGCGCCTCGAAGAAGCCGTCAGTCGGCTGCGCGTACAGGAGGATATCGAAACCGACCTGGCGGAAGCGCTGCCCGGAATGACGATGCCGAGCTCGCTCACCAGCGGCCACGGCAAGCGTCTGGTCGCAGTCGCCGGCAACCGGCACTGAGCTGGCGCGGCCGCTGGCCGGGTCGGCAGATGAGCGCGCCAGCCGGCGCGGTTTGATCAACGGAAAGTTCACTGAGCAATTCAGATTAGCCGGCAGACCGGCACAGGAAAGGAAGAAGGAGATGGCCGAGATCAATTTCATGGGGCGTCTGTCCAACCTCTGGGCAGGATTCGTCTCGTTGTGGATTACCGACGTTGAAAAGCGTCACCCCGAAATCGCCTACCAGAACGCGATCGACTCGATGATCGCCAAGTACGGCAAGCTGAAGAGCGCCACGGCGGCGATCATGCGCCGGCGCGAAGAGATCTCGGCCCGCCTCGATAGCGAACGCCGGGAACTCGAGTCGGTCAACGCCGACCTCAACGCCGCCCTGGCAAGCGGCCAGGACGACCTGGGAATCGTCCTCATCCAGAAGAAGAACGCACTCGAGGCCAGCGTCAAGACGCTCGACCAGGAAATGGAGCAGGCACGCGCCGACGCGCAGGAAGCGAAGGACTCGCTGATGCAGGTGAAAGGCGAGATCCAGAAACTCAAGGACGAGAAAGACCGCATGCTGGCGCAGATGCAGAGCGCGCAAGCGCGCCTCAAGATCCAGAACCAGCTCGACGGTCTGTCGGTCGACGCCGAGGTGCGCGCCCTCGACAACGTGCGCGAACATATCAGGAACACCGTCGCCGAAGCCAAGATGGGCTCCGAACTGCGCGACTCGGACCTCGATGTCAAACTCGCCCGCCTGCGCCAGAGCAGCGGCGCGATCACCGCGCGCCAGCAGCTCGAAGAAATGAAGCGCGCCCGCCTGGCGCAGAGCGAAAGCACCGGCAAGTCGATGTAAGGCGCCGAGGAATCCGATGACCAGCCCTGCCAATCCTGCCAGCGACGGCCCGCGACCGGCGCTGCCCAACTGGGCCGAAACGCTGCGCCAGAAATACCTGGCCGGAGAAGCCGCGGTCTTCGTCCTCTATCGCAACGTCTTCGACCGCATCCCGTTTGCCGGACGCTACCGCACGCTCCAACCCTTTCTTGCCGAAGTTCTGCTGAAAGACAACAAGCAGCGCATCTTCGAGCTCAGCATGGACCGTGGTGTCCGCCTGGTGCAGGGCGGCACGCTGGACGAAAAGGCCGATCTTTACCGCCATCTGGAAGGCAAGGGGCTGGCCGGGATCTTCGAGTCGCTGGAAAAACAGATGCGCGAACAGGGTTCGAGCGCGCTGCTGATTCCCTACGCGGCGACGATCTTCCCAGCCGCCGAGGCGCATTTTCTCTCGCTTGACGAACGCGGCGCGTACACTGCGCTGCACCGCTGGTCGCTCGACGAGAGCTTCGCCGAACGCGATAACGTCGTCATCCTGGTCAGCGAGTCGCTCGCCGACATCAGCCCGGCGCTGCTCACCCACCCACGCATCGTTGCGCTCGAACTGCCGATGCCCGACCGTGCCGCCCGCCGTGCGGCGATCGGGCATTACGCACCGCGCCTGCCGCCGGCCGAGGCCGACCTGCTGGCCGACCAGACGGCCGGCCTGCGCCTGATCCAGCTCGCCGGCATCGTCGCCAGCGAAGCGCCGCAGGGGCTGAGCGAAACGCAGCGGCGAACCTTGATTGCCGACCTGCTCGCGGGCAGCCCGAATGCCGCCGTGCGGGCCGAGAAGCTGGCGGCGATCACCGCCGGCATGACGCCGGACGAGATTCGGCAGCTCGTCGACCCGACGCGTGCGCTGCCGGAAGCGGGCGACCCGGCGGGCGAAATGATGGCCGTCGTGCGCCGCCGCAAGCGCGAGCTGATCGAGAAGGAATGCGCCGGCCTGATCGAGTTCATCGAGCCCCGCCATGGCCTCGACGCCGTCGGCGGCAACGAAAACATCAAGAGTGAACTACTGGACATCGCGCGTCTGATCCGCAGCGGCGAGCGCGCGCGCGCACCGATGGGGCTCCTCGCGGTTGGCCCGATGGGCGCCGGCAAGACCTTCGTCATCAAGGCTTTTCTCGCCGAGGCCGGCCTTTCCGGCGTCGCCCTGAAGAACTTTCGCTCGAAATGGGTCGGGTCGACCGAGGCCAATCTCGAACGCGTGCTGGCGACGGTAAAGGCGATGGGCCCGATCGCGCTGGTCATCGACGAGGGCGACCGCAGCTTCGGCAACCAGAGTGGAGATGCCGACGGCGGCACCGGCTCGCGCGTCATCGCACGCCTGAAGGAATTCATGTCCGACCCGGAAAACCGCGGTCAGGTCGTCTTCATCCTGATGACCAACCGGCCCGACAAGCTGGACAGTGACATCAAGCGCCCCGGCCGCCTCGACCGCAAGATTCCCTTCTTCTACGCCGAGACGGCCGCCGAAAGAGCAGCCGTCATCGACGCCATCTTCCGGCGTTACGCCATCCCCTGCGCGCTCACCAAAGGCGTGCTGGAAGAGGCCTGCGCGGCGCTCCAAGGCTACTCGAACGCCGACCTGGAAGCCGTCGCACTGCTCGCCGCCGAATTCGCCGAGCGCGCCGGCGTGCCGCTCGACGGCGAGCGCCTCGCCCAGGCGATCGACGATTTCATGCCGCCCCAGGAGACGGCCATGCTGCGCTACATGGAAATGCTCGCCGTCTCCGAAACCTCGCGCCGCTCGCTCCTGCCAGAGCGCTTCCGCACGCTCTCGGCGCATGACGTGCAGGCCCGCCTCGCCGAATTCCGGCGCCAGATCAACTCCTGAAGGAACCGCCCATGTTGCCCCAGTTTGCCGAGACCGAACTCGACCCCGCCCAGACGATCGCCGCCACCCGCCTGCTGCTGCGCATTGCGCGCGTCGACGGCGCTCGCACCGCCGAAGAAATCGCACTCATCCGGCAATTCTACGAAACCGGCCGTGCGGCGCACTGGCCCGCTTTCACCACTTTGCTCGACGACGACTCGAGCGGCGAACTGAGCACCACGTTCACGCAGGTCGCGCAGCGCGAACTCGTCATCGCCACCTGCCTGATGGTGGCTTTTGCCGACGGCTGCCTGATCGCCGAAGAACTGGCTGCCGTGCACGCCGTCGCCGGCGAAATCGGCCTGCCGGCAAAACGCGTCGACGAACTGCTGGCCTTGGTCAAGGACTACATGCTGGCGCAACTCTCGCACCTGCCCGACGCCGGTTCGCTGGCCGTCCTCGCCGGCGAACTGGGGTAAGCGCGCGCCGGACGATCTTGCGCCGCGCTCAGCAACACGGCGCGCACTCGGCAAAGATCTGAACCGACGCGGCAGCGCGAAAAGGGCGTGGCCAAGCACGCGCCGTCGGCGACTCGGCACCATGCCGCGTTTGGCTGAACGACTTCGCGCGTGCGACTCGCCGCGACCAGCGCGTGCGTGAACGCCGATGCTATACTGGCCGCCGGTCAACGTTCACGCACGTCTGCAGGAACTCCATGCCTATCCTGATTTGTGGCTCCATCGCCTTCGACAACATCATGGTCTTCCATGATCGTTTCAAGAACCATATCCTGCCCGAACAGATTCACATTCTCAACGTCGCTTTCCTGGTTCCCGAAATGCGCCGGGAATTCGGCGGCTGCGCCGGCAATATCGCCTACAACCTGAAGCTGCTCGGCGGCGATCCGCTGATCATGGCAACGGTCGGCGATGACGCTGATCCCTACCTGCAGCGCCTCGATCGGCTGGGTTTGCTGCGCACCCATGTGCGCCGGATTGACGCGACTTACACTGCCCAGGCGTTCATCACGACCGACCTGGACGATAACCAGATTACCGCATTCCATCCTGGAGCGATGACGTACTCGCACGCCAATCGGGTCGCCGAGGCGTCCGGGATCAGCCTGGCGATCGTTGCCCCGGACGGCCGCGACGGGATGATGCAGCACGCGCGCGATCTGGCACGACAGGCTACCCCTTTCGTTTTCGACCCCGGCCAGGGCCTGCCGATGTTCTCCGGCGCCGAATTGCTCGAGTTCATGCAATTGGCGGACTACGCGTGCTTCAACGACTACGAAGCGAAGCTGCTGTGCGATCGGACGAACCAGTCGCTGGCCGAACTGGCCGATCAGGTCAAGGCGCTGATCGTCACGCTGGGTGGCGAAGGTTCGCGCATCTACGCCGACGGCACGTGCCATACCATTCCGTGCGTACCAGCGGCAGCAGTCGTCGATCCGACGGGCTGCGGCGATGCCTACCGTGCGGGCTTGCTGTACGGCATTGCTGCCGGCTGGCCGTGGGAGAAGGTAGGACAACTGGCCGCTGTCATGGGGTCGCTGAAGATCGCGCAGCGCGGCGGACAGAACCATCGGCCAAGCCGCGACGAAATTGCCGAGTGCTTGCGCCGGAATTTCAACAGTTCGCTTTGTTGAAGGAGATAGACGTGAAATTGCTCAACTCGCTGCTCATCGCCCTCGCCTGCGCGCTGCTCGTCGCTTGTGCCAGCAGCAAGTCGGGCAGCGTCTACACGCGCGAGCAGGCGCGACATGAAATGACGATACGCCAGGGCGTCGTCGAAAGCGTGCGCGAGGTTGGTCTCGAAGGAACCAAATCCGGCGTCGGAACAATGGCCGGCGCAGCAGTCGGTGGAGTCGCCGGAAGCAATATCGGCGGCGGCAAGGGACAGATCGTCGGTGCCATCCTCGGCGCGGTGGTCGGCGGCCTGGCGGGATCTGCGGTCGAGGAAGGCACGACGCGCAGAATCGGGCTCGAGATCACCGTGCGACTCGACAGCGGGCAACTCGTCTCGGTCGTTCAGGAAGCTGACGAGCGCTTTCTGCCCGGCGAGCGGGTGCGCCTCCTCTCCGGACGGGGAGAAACGCGCGTCAGCCATTGATTGGCCTTGCGCGCCGCTCGGCGCGCCCGCTTCCCGGCCGCATGACGAATCGCTCGGCGCCGGCACCAGCTCCTGCCGGTCAGGGCCAAGTCGTTGATTGCCTGAAGCTGTGTGGTAGAGTACGGGACCTTGTGCTGCGCTGGAACGATCCATAATGCTTGTCCAACGTTTTTCTGCCTACAGCGAGTGGCGCGCCCACCTGTCCGATATCCTCACTCAGTTCGCCAGTTGGTTGTCCGACAATGAGCTGAGCGACGCCCAGACCGACCGCCGCCTTGCCCAATTGCTGGAGAACCTGCGCGAGGACCGGCTGCACGTGGCTTTCGTAGCAGAGTTCTCGCGTGGCAAGTCCGAGCTGATCAACGCCATTTTCTTTGCCGACTACGGCCATCGGATTCTGCCGTCGACGGCGGGTCGCACGACCATGTGCCCGACCGAACTGATGTTCGATCGCCAGCGCCCGCCAGCGATCGAATTGCTGCCGATCGAGACCCGAGCATCGACGAAGAGCATCAGCGACTACAAGCGCTGCCCGGACGAGTGGATTTCGCTGCCGCTGCCGGTCGACTCGGCGGAAGCCATGCAGGAGACTCTGCACCATGTCAGCGATACCACGCGAGTCGACCCGGCGGCTGCCGAAAGACTGGGCTTCACCGTGGCGAACGGCGATAGCACCGCATTTCAGGTCGAATCCGACGGTACGGTCGAGATCCCGTGCTGGCGGCACGCAATCATCAATTTCCCACATCCGCTGCTCGAGCAGGGTCTGGTCATCCTCGACACGCCAGGCCTGAACGCCATCGGCACCGAGCCCGAGCTGACGCTCTCGCTGCTCCCCAATGCGCACGCCGTACTGTTCATCCTGGCCGCCGATACCGGCGTCACCCAATCCGACCTGACCGTCTGGCGCGAGCACATCGGCGCCTCGAGCGGCCGCAAGAAGGGCCGCATCGTCGTCCTGAACAAGATCGACACCTTGTGGGACGAACTGCGATCCCGCACACAGATCGACGGCGAAATCAACAAGCAGATCGACAACTGCGCCTGGACGCTGGCCTTGCCGAGCAAACAGATCTTTCCGGTCTCGGCGCAGAAAGCGCTACTGGCAAAGATCAATGGCGACCGCGACCTGCTTGCGCGCAGCCGCCTGACGGAACTTGAACGCGCCCTGTCGCGCGAGCTCATTCCGGCCAAACAGGAGATCGTGCGCGACAACACGCAGAGCGAGTTCATCGATTGCTGTCAGCGTACGCACAGCCTGCTCGAATCGCGCCTTGCCGGCCTGCGCGAACAGGCTTCCGAACTGGCTGAACTGCGCGGCAAGAACCGGGGCGTCGTCGAATACATGATGGGCAAAGTCCGGCAGGAAAAGGAGGAGTTCGAAACCGGGCTGCAGCACTATTACGCGGTACGCAGCGTCTTTTCGCGTCTGACCAACAATCTCTTCACGCATCTTGGGCTTGATTCCTTGCGCCTGCTGACGACAACGACGCGTGACGCGATGACCAACGCAACCTTCTCGCATACGCTTTCGGGCGCCATGAATGAGTTCTTTGTCGTGGCGCGGGGCAACCTGCGTGACTCGAAGACCAAGGTTGGCGAGATTGTCACCATGATGGAAGCCATCTACAAGAAGTTCGCGGTTGAGCATGGGCTCAAACTCGGCACGCCCAGCGGCTTCTCGCTGGCGCGCTACGAAAAGGAACTCGACCGGATCGACAGATGGTGCGGCAGGCATATCAATACGCTGTTCCAGCTCCTGACGCACGAGAAGAGTCAGGTCACGCAAAGGTTTTTCGAGGAAATTGCGGTGCAGGTCAGAAAGGTCTTTGAACGCGCCAACCGAGACACCGAATCATGGCTGAAATCGATCATGGCGCCGCTCGAGATCCAGATACGCGAACACCAGATTCAGCTCCAGCGCCGCCTGGAGAGCATCAAGCGAATCCACCAGGCAACCGACACGCTTGAAGAACGCATCGACGAACTCGTTCACGTCGAACATCGACTGGTGCATCAAATGAACACGCTGGACGATATCGCGCGAAGAGGACGCGCGATCCTGCAACAGGCGGCAAGCGAAGAAGATGCGCGCGACGCCGCTTGAGCGATGCTCAGCGAGGCGGCGTGCGGGCGGCAACGCGACAAGACGCTGAGCCGCAACTCTCGATCTGGCGCACAGCGAATCGGTTTGCTGCACGGTGAACCACCGTGCCGCGCCGACCTGTCCGCGCGCGCGACCGGCGCAGGCCGTGCGCGCAAGCTTAGAACGCGAACCGCCCCCAGAAGAAGATGACGTTACCATTACCCTTGCCGCCCGGGACATAGGCCATGCTCAGTCCGCCGCGCCCATAGCCAAGCGAGGCGATCGGCAGAACACCGGGAATGGGCGTATAGTGACCAATATCCGAGCGCGCCGTCAGAAATACCGTGTAACCGACGCCGGCGTGAGCCGCCTTCGGATCACCCCACATCCATTGATGGGCATAGCCGACAACGGGCTCGAACTTGCCGTGCGAATCGCGGAAACCCATTGCGTAGAGACTGTGCCAGTTTCCCTGCGCATCGTAACGACTTCGTCCGTAACCGAGCCCCCAGGTGCCCTCGACGAATGAGTCGATCTTCTCCTGCGTATAGGCAAAGCGCAAGTGGTGGGTATGAAACGGGACAAGCAATTCTCCTTGCCCATCGTTCCAGGTGTCCGACAGGCGGCGACAGACATTGCCGACGAAGGTCGCCGGGTCGGCGCAGGAGGCTGCAGCCGATGTCGCACAGCCGGCGCATGACACGATGAGCAGCGCCCTGCCCAAGACGCGATGCCGCTTCCGGTCAAGCCGCGCAAGCTGATTGCAGGGCATGGCAAAACGCTTTCCCACATCGCTCTCCTTCAGCAGGTGAAGAACTGTGCGGAAGCCCCGATTGCACGCTCTGCAAAGCGAGTCGGCCGCCTGCGTGCGTCGAGAACCGCGAGAACCCGCATTCTACCGCAAGAGTCCCGCTTGCCACCTGCACGCGGGCGCGGTGAAGCGCAGCCCTGCGCATGAGCGGCGCAGCGCGCGCCCGGCTTGCGGCAAACCTGCCCATTTCGCCCGCGTCGCGCGCCCGACGGAGCACTGGCGCAGCCCGCGTCGAAAGACCGCAGCAGTATGATATTCTTCGTCGTTTCACCACGCAGCGCCGCACCCCTGCCTGGGGCGGCAAGGAAACGACCAGCAGATGAGCGACCACCACGAACCGGCCATTCACCTCGCATTCTCGGAAAAGTACACCGAGGAGCATTCGCAAGAATACTTCGAGAAGCACAACCGGAAGCGACTCTCCGACCGCATCGAACACCGCATGGCGCAGCGCGCCTTGCGGCTGGCCGGAAACCCGGGTTCGATCCTCGATATCCCGTGCGGCACCGGGCGCTTCTGGTCAATGCTCGCGCAGGACCCCGGACGCGAGCTGCTCGCCGCCGATTACAGCTCCGGAATGCTCGAAATCGCCGGCAAGGTCCGTGATCCGGAAGTGGTACGGCGCTTTCGCCTGCTGCAATGTTCGGCCTTCGCGATCACGCTGCCGGACAGCAGCGTCGACTGCGTCTTCTCGATTCGCCTGATGCATCACATCGGAGAGTCGACCAACCGGATCGCCATGCTCAAGGAGTTCCATCGCGTGACGCGTGACAGCGTCATCGTCTCGCTCTGGGTTGATGGCAATTACAAAGCGTGGCGTCGCCGCAAGCTGGAAGAAAAGCGTCGTCGCGAGGGCGAAAAGAGCGACAATCGGTTTGTTGTCCCGCGCGCGCAGTTCGAACACGAATGCCGCGCTGCCGGATTTGCCATCAGCGGGCACGTCGACTTCCTGCCTCGCCTTTTCATGTGGCGCACCTACGTCCTGCGCAAATCGACTGCCCGCGTATCCTTGCCAGACTGAGGCGTCCCGCCGGATGAGCACACGCGAGCTGTTTGCCGACCAGGCAGCGCAAGACCTGCTGACCGCCAACGGTCTGGCCGGTTTCGATGCGCTGTGGACGCTCGAAGTCGCGTGGCATGAGGCGCCCAATGAACGTCGCGGCGGCTGGAGTGGGGTCAGCCGGCATGTCCTGCACGACGGAACGGCGGTCTTTCTGAAGCGGCAGGACAACCACCTGTGCCGAACGCTTCGCCACCCGCTGCGCGGCATCCCGACTTTCTACCGCGAGTACGCCAACATCCAGCGCCTGCGCGCGCTGCGTATCGCCGCCGTCGAGGCGCTCTATTACGGCGACCGGCGTAGCGCCGACCACTGGCGCGCCATCCTGGTCACCCGCGCGCTGGACGAGTTCATCAGCCTGGACGAGTGGAATGACAGCCATCCGCCGGCCTCATCTCCCCTGCGCCAGACGGTCGTCAAAGCCGTCGCGCACGCCTGCGCACGCCTGCACCATCATCGCCTGCAGCACAGTTGCCTGTACGGCAAGCACCTTTTCATCAAGCGCCGGCCAGAGGCCGACAACGCTCTCGGCGAAGCCGATGTGCGCTTCATCGACCTCGAAAAGCTGCGCCTGGGCTTCAGCCGCAAGGGTGTTGGCGCGCACGACATCGATCAGTTGATGCGTCATACGCCGGGCTGGACTGCCCAGGACAGGGAGGCATTTCTCGCTGCCTACCAGCAGCATTGCCAACACCTGCTGCACGGCGCAGGCACGGGCTGAAGAAGAATCGCCGTCCGGCCCGTCGCCGCCCTTTCATTCACGCTGACCAGCACAGCCCGTCCTTGATTGCTCTCTATACAGACTTTGGCGTGGACGATCCCTACGTCGGCCAGATGAAAGCCGTTCTTCTCGCGGGGACACGCTCTTCGCCTCCGATCGTCGACTTGCTGCATCGCGTGCCCAATTTTGATTGTCTTGCCGGCGCACACCTGCTGTCGGCGCTGCAGGCGCAATTCGCTCCGGGAACCGTCTTTCTTGCGATTGTCGACCCGGGCGTCGGCAGCGAGCGCACACCCGTCGTCCTGGAGGCCGACGGCAAGTACTACGTCGGCCCCGACAACGGCCTGCTTGCCGTCGTCGCCGCCCGCGCCCAGACGTGCCGAACCTGGCGCATCGTCTGGCGCCCGCCGGGATTGTCCGTTTCCTTCCACGGACGCGACCTCTTTGCGCCGATTGCGGCGCGCATTGCGCGCGGCGACTGGCCGACGTCCGAGCTGGCCGAATGCTCCAGCCTGGCTGAGCGCCTGTCTGGCAACGACTTGGCGCAGATCATCTACATCGACCACTACGGCAATGCGATGACGGGCTTGCGCGCGGCCAACATCGCGCGCAATACCACCGTCGGCACGCCGGCTGGACCCATCGCACCGGCAAGGGTTTTCTCCGCCGTGCCGGGCGGCCAGGCGTTCTGGTACGAAAACAGCCTCGGCCTGGTCGAAATCGCGGTCAACCGTGGGCACGCTGCGGCGCGCCTGGATCTGCGCGTCGGCTTGCCGGTCACGCTGCGCACCTGACGCGCACACTGCAAGTGCTTGCGCCAACTGCGCCTTTGGCCGATGATCAGGACGCCGGCCAGCCTCGTCTGGCGGCATCCGAACCGCTTATGGGAACCGGCAGCGAAGCCGGACCTCTGCATCGAAAGGCACGAAAATGAGACTTGTTCGCTTGTTGGCAGCCATCGCGCTCTCCTTGTCTTTGCTCGGCGGCGCTGCTGCCCAAATGGCAGACAGCGGGTTGACTGTCCACGAGGACAGCCGGCTGCGCGGCCTGCTGATTGCCGCAGGCTATGCGGTAAACACGCGCAACCTCAAGGCGCTCAGCGACATGGCACTACCCGGATTCACGCTGATCACCGTCGATGGACAAAGGCTCGTGGGTAGCGACGCAGTCGGCAAGTACTACACACAGCTGGTCGATGGCCCGAACGCAAGTCTCCTGAAAATCCACGTCGAGCCCTTGCCAGAGGAAACGGTGATCGTCGCGCAGGACGGCGCGGCCCGCGTGTCTGGCCGATCGGCCGCCAAGCTCAGCTTCCGCCACGGCGGCGAGCGCAGCATCGGCCTGCACTGGAGCGTCAACGTGGTGAAAGAAGGCGAGCGATGGAAACTGGCCAGTGCTCATGTGTCGGCCAATCTGCTCGCCAACCCGGTGCTCGATATCGCGCGCGAAGATTACGAAGAGCGCAGGTATCTTGCCGCCTTGGCCGGTCTTGCCGTCGGCCTGACTGGCGGTGCGCTCGCCATGGCTTTCCTCGTGCGGCGTCGATCCCGCACGGCCGGAACTGTGCACACTCAGGCGACGAACTGAAGCGCCCAGGCAGCGCGGCGACCACGCAGCCAATGCGTGGGCAACCGTGCCACCCAGCTCAGTGCAGTTCGTTGGCCAATCGACGTGCGCGCGCCTCACCGCGAAAACGGTAGGTCCCCCCGCTGGCCAGTTCAGACACGGCATCCGTAGCGTGCCCGCCAGCGATCACCGCTGCGACCGCATCCGGCGGACCCTGCAGGCTGACGCGGAAGTCGACCTGGAGCAGGAGCACACGCGCCCGCCTGTCTGCCGGAATCGTCACCTCGTAGCTATAGCCGGCAAGCTCGCTGCGCGACTCGCTGACGATCGGCCCACGAATCGTCGGCACGCGCAGGCGGAAGTGGCTCAGGTGACCGGGCTGCAGCCGGATCTCGAGATGCCGGTAGGCTGCTTGCGTATTTCACGCCATCGTGACCGGTGATTTCACGAAAGCGTGACCGCCATTTCACGAAAGCGTAACCGCCATTTCATCAAAAGCGTGACCGATTACGGTAACATTCAACCCTATCCATGCAGCATCTCTCCACCGGTCACGATGACGCGAAACGACCGGTCACGTTCCGCGAAATACGCACGCATCGGCATCCCGGTCAAGCGCCCGGGCGATGTCGGCCATTGTACGCAGCGCGCGGTAATGGAACGTATTGACCACTGCGTTATAGTCTGTAAAAACAAAGCTATCCGTTTCACCGGGCACCGGATCGGGACCAACGACGCCAGCGGCAAGCAGGGGCGGCCAGTCCACCCGATCGCGCAATTCCCCGCTGGCCAGCGCAATGGCGGCAAGGAACGCCTTGTCCTGACGTCCGCTCGTCGTGCTGATCAGTCCATCAGAACGCGCCAGCCCGACCAGCGTCTTGCGCCCCAGCAGGCCATAGTTGCGCACCAGCGACTCGCTGTTGCCGGTCGCCATATAGTCTTCCCAGGCCATGAACAGCGAATGCATCTGCCACTCGGTCGGCCAGGTCGGGTTGCGCAGCAGAAACTCGTGCGTACTCCTCTGAACGGCAAATTCGCGGTCCACGGCGTAGTGGCCGAGCATCCGGATGTAGGCATCGCCTTCGTAGGGAATCCGCTGCCGCTCGCCATCGACATAGACGCCGAGAAACGGGGTCGCCTGCAAAGTGTAGCGGCCCACTTCCCAGACCGCATCGAGCACCTTGTCCGAGCTCTCGAAGCGAGCCGCCGTTTCGTCGAAGGGATAGAACAACGCCCGCTGGAACAGCTTCAGCAGCGACGCCGCAGGCTGCTTCAACGGCAACTCGGCGTAGCGGAAGGGCATCGCCTCGGGCAGATGCGCGGGCAAGGTCACACTGCCCGGATAGCCGTGGCGCGGAATTGGAGCGACCCACCCGCCGTCCACCGCAGCCGGCGCACAACGCATCGCACAGCCGACCGGCGAGAACCTCCTGTGGCGCCGACCATGGGCCGGTACGTTCTCCTCGTCCCAGAGGCGCACCTGCCACCAGAAGCGCGCATCGCTCGGCAGGTGCTTGCCCGCGTATTCGATGTCGATCGACTGCTCGCTGTCGATCCGGCCGCTATCCGACAAGTCCGGCGTACCCGCAACGAGCTTGTCGCGCGTCCCGACCACCCGGATGTGGTAGGCCGTCTGCCGCGCCCGCGCCATTTCCGGGGCGAACGATCCACGAGAACTCCGGCCGACTCTCGGTGATCAGCCCGCCGCTGCCGGCAGGGTGTCAATGGCGGTCAAGAAGTGCCGATAGTCGGCTGCGAGGCGTCGAGGGGGGCTGCCGGCGAAACCCGACGCACAGACAGCAGACAGGTCAACACACCGATCGCCCGCTGTAACGCCCTCGCTGTGCCTCGGCTGCCCGTCATCACCCAGGCGCGCACGAGCCTCCGGGCAAGACCAAGGCAGCCAGCGTCACCCGAAGCAACAGCGCCAGCTCGCGTACGCTTCCGCAACCCAAGGCGACCGAAGGTCCCGACCGATGTGGCGTGCCCGGCTACCTGAGCGGACGACGTACGCTGCTCGCCCGGGCGCGCCTGCGGTCCACCAGCATGCGACGTTCGCCCTCTTCGCCACCAGGCAGCAGAACGTGCCGCACTGCGAAAGGGCTTCGCCGTTCGTCGTCGCGCCGATCTTCGTAATGGACGTACCGACAGCGGCAGCTTGCCGCCTCGCAGTTGCCCAGCGGGAAGAGCGGGGCCTCACCGGCGAGAAATTTCCTGCCGGCGACGCGCCGCACAGCTGCGCAGGCATCGCTCGGATGCCTGATCGCGACCGAATGGTAGGGACGGCCAGCCGACTCTGCGGAAGAGTCCGACTGCACTGTGCGCCGCCCGCGCATCAGCCACAAAGCAAAAGAAGCGACGACAAGACACGCGCACAGCAACCACCACTTCATCCTGACGATCCTCCCTGAAAATCGCTTGCCCGGCAAGCCGCAGTCTCGTTCCGGCCGCCCCGTCGAGCGCCACCCGCTACTTTAACACCCAAAATGCCAGTCAGCGAGGTCCAGGCGGCGGAAAAACGATTCCCGGCAGCGCGACAGTCCGCTCAGCCGAGCAGCCGGGCAATGGCGTCGAGGTGGAAATCGGTCCCGAGGAAGCCGCTGACACCGGAAGCAACGCCGACGACGGCGAACACCAGCGCGAACCCGACCAGCCATCGGCGCCGGGTCAGCGCAGCGATGCCGAGCATGGCCATGCCCACCGTGATTCCCGCCTCGGCGATGTCAAACTGATCATCGTGAAAGTTCAGCCGATCGTATTCGCGCTCAAAGGCCTCGGCCTGTTGCCTGATCTCCTGCTTTTCGCTTTCGTAGCGCGCCACCCGGTCGCGGTAGGACTCGATCTTCTTGTCGAGCAGCGCAGCCGCCTCCGGTGTCAAGCCAGCGTGCTCACGCTCGAAGCTCAGTTGGTCGAGCATGCTCTCGGCCAGATTCTGTTTCGTGCTCTTGGCCTGAAAGTAAGTCCACGCACTGACGCTTCTTGCCTGCGCCTGCGCCATCGCCTGAACGATATTGCCGTCCTTTATATTGAACACCGCCATCACCGTCGCGAGAACCGCGACAAGTGCAGCGATCACGTTCATCAGACGATCGGAACCCGGCTGTTCCGCCCTGTTCACTGCGTCTTCCACGGCGTCCTTGACTTCGGCCATCTTTCCCCTCCCAGTGATCCAGACTTCGCTTGCCACCCATTGCGCGCAGACGGTCGTGCATTCTGAACAGCGGGTGTGCAGCATGTGCCGTGCAACGGGGTGCGCGGCAGTCTACACGAATCGGCCAAGGGATTGGGCGGCGACTCGCACCAACGATCGGCCACCACCTTGACCGAGCAATTCAGCGAGGCTGGACATGGGAACGTCTAGTCGGACTGCCTACCGTGTACAAGCCCGTTCCTGGGCGAGGGGCATGCCAAGCCAAGATCGCGTGGGATACTACGATCATCGACGAGCACACGGGGAGCTGTGGCCGTCGCACTGAGTCGCTTGGCAAGATCAAGCACGCGACGATCACCGGCTGGCTGCGTGGTGCGGCAGTCGCCCTGGGCGACCGCACAAAACTTTCGTCTATAAATCAGAAGGCAGAACGGCAGGCCAGCGCCAGTTTGTGGGGCCGATCATCGCTGGCGGCCAGCATTCGCGCCGCGCGCGTGCGGTTTGCACAGAACGGCACGCTCCACTGGCGGCGAGTGTCGGTGTCTTGCATCTGCTCGAGCGCCTCGGCGAGTGCGTCGCCATATCTCCGAGCAACAATGGATCCACTGGAACGGTGCGAAGCTGAGAGCGCAAGTCGGGGAAAATCCGCAAGGGCAGGCGTCGCGCCCAGCGCCTGCACTTGCAGGCGGATCATGCCCCAGCTGCACCCGGAGGTCTGTCTTCAAGTCGTGGCCCGAAGCACAGCGCTTGCGGTGAAAGCACACAAGCGCCCTTGTTGCGGTTGCGCAGGCGTCCTCGGGACAGCCCCTTTCTTTACAATTTGCCGATAAGCCGACTACCGCGAGCGACCCGTGCGAGCGCCCGCTCGGCCTCGCAGAAGCCAATGCTGCGCGACGTGAACCCACATCTTCAAGCATCCCCAAGCAGTGCTGCCGGGCTCTCGGGTGCCGCTTGCGCTTCAGTTCCGGCCCGATGGACTTGTCCATGGCTTCAAGCGACATGCCTGCGCACGGCCGTTCGGCGCCGTTTCCACGCTCATCCGACAGAACACGGGAGGGAGCTGCGCTTTTCACGCAACCCCCTCCACGCGAGCTCTAAGTCAGGGACCCTCCGTGGGTACTGCTCAGGCGGCGCGGCGGCGACGCGAGATGCCGAGAGCGGCCAGGCCGACACCCAACAAGCCCAGCGAAACCGGCTCGGGCAGCACTGGGGGCGTCGGGGTATAGTCGTAAGTCACCACGTACTCGACCCGCGCCTGGGTGGAGATGGACGAATCGAGGTTGCCATTATCGGAATTGATCAAACCGCTACCGACGGCACGGAAGTTGAAACCGACCAGATTACCAGCACCGATGTAGTCGGAAAGAGGGCTGCCAACGACGGAACCACTCCCGGTAGCGGTCAAGACGCCGAAATCAATACCGGACGTACCCGCGTAGTCGGAAGTGCCGTCAAATGCGCTTGCCGCAAAGGCTGCGCCTGTGTTGCTCAGGGCCAGGGTACCCAGATTCGAGCTGCCTTTGCGGTAAAACAGATTAGCGCCGGCAACGGGGGTCAGATTGTCCGCGACAGCGCCGGTGTTCTCGGCCTTCAACTGCTGGTTGATCGCGCCCGAGTAGCTGATCAAAACGCTATTCAGGGTGCCGAGGGTGGCGTCAAACTGGTTGATCCCGCCCAGATCGTGAGTCCAGTTGGTGGTTTCAAAACCAAAGCTGCCGGACTGCGTGATCAGCGCAGCGTTGGCGGTACCGGCGGCCAGCAAAGTGGCCAGCGCAACCAATTTCTTCATATGTGTCCCTTTCTTTTCATTGAGTGATGCACGCCGCTCTAGCGCGCCACACTCGTCAAGCAGAAATCATGCCACGTAACTATATCAGACAACCTGATCTCGGTCCCATGACGATTGCACGATTGTGATCGCGAATCT
>NZ_JAVMKF010000197.1:0-19666 GCF_031732815.1 Accumulibacter sp.
GGTGGTGATGGGTGGAATTGAACCACCGACCTATGGGTTATGAATCCATCGCTCTGACCGACTGAGCTACATCACCTATGCTGGATCGATTATAGGGCTAGCCGTTTGTGCGGGTCAACCGGGCCGCTGGGAATTGCAGGGAGCAAGTCATCTTTCCGGCCCATGTCGGTCGGAAGGAAGGGACGAGGCGAAGTGGGCGGAGTGGCCAAGGGAGACCAGGAAGACAGGGTTGCCCGGGGCGTAGGGACGATGGGTGGCCGCTCGCTCGACGCAAGCGCGGGTGGGGAGACTTCCGGGGGTTGTCGGCCCTGATCGAAGGAGGAAATTGGTCAGTTGCCGGATCAGCGCACTGAGAGACGGTCAGAAAGTTCCCGCAAGATCGCAGTATGCCAAACAGGTGTTAAATAGAACAACCTGTTACGGTGCGTTTTCTGTCTGATTAGCCTGTTCTTTACAATCTCTGGGCACTCGGCGCGACCGTGCTGTGCGGCGGCGAGCGACGTGTTGCGGCCACTCGTCTTCGCCAGGCGGCGTAGCTCGCGGGCATCGCGCAAGTGTTGGCAGGCTGCACTCCGCGCAAGCTGTGTTGGCTTCCTCGGCGAGCGAAGGGCGCTGGGGCAAGCTTGGCGCTACTTCTGGCGAGGCTTGCCCGCCTGGTGGACGCGCTTTCCCTGCATGTTCCACGTCATCCGCAGTTGTCGGCAACCGTCAGCGCTTCTTTCTTGCCGCCAGCAGTTCGTGCAGGCTGCGCGGCGCGGGTTTCAGCGGCGTCCGGCTGAGCGTCCAGCCCGATTGCCGGGACGGCGTCAGTGCGCGCAGGCGCGTCGCCAGCCAGGCGTAGGCGCGGTAGAGCGTCGGGCGCGCGTGCAGCGCTGCCCAGCCTTGCCAGATGGCATCGGCCAGGCGGCTCCTGGCGGCCCCTTGGCCGAGCAGCGGCGGCCGACCCGGGCGCGCGTCGTGCTGCGCTTCGTTGCGCAGGCGGACGAGGAGGTCGGGAATCGGGATGCGTACCGGGCAGACTTCGCCGCAGGCGCCGCACAGCGTCGAGGCGGTGGGCAGGGCGTGCGTGCCGGCGAGACCGAGCAGATGCGGCGAGATGATGCCGCCGATCGGGCCGGGGTAGGTCGTCCCGTAGGCGTGCCCGCCGATGCGCGTGTAGACCGGGCAATGGTTCATGCACGCGCCGCAGCGGATGCACTGCAGCGTCGCGCGCATCTGTTCGTCGCGGTAGGCCTGCGTGCGGCCGTTGTCGACGAGAACCAGGTGCAGTTCGCGCGGGCCGTCCTTTTCGCCCGCCTTGCGCGGGCCGCTGATCATGTTGAAGTAGGTGGTGATCGCCTGACCGGTCGCCGAGCGCGTCAGCAGGCCGAAAAGCGGCGGCACGTGGGAGAGCTTTTCGACGACTTTTTCGATGCCGGTAATCGCGATATGCACGTCGGGAACGGTCGTGCACATGCGACCATTGCCTTCGTTTTCGACCAGACACAGCGTGCCGGTTTCGGCGACGGCGAAGTTGACTCCGGACAGGCCGACTTCGGCGGCGCGGAACTTTTCGCGCAGGACGGCGCGGCCGATGCCGATCAGTTCGTCGACCGATTCGGTGTAGCGGGCTCCCGGCACTTTGGCGGCGAACAGGCGGGCGATCTGCTGTTTCGTCTTGTGGATCGCCGGCATGATGATGTGCGAGGGTTTCTCGCCGTCGAGCTGGACAATGTACTCGCCCATGTCGCTTTCCAGCGCTTCGATTCCGGCGGCGGCGAGCGCATGGTTGAGTTCGACTTCCTCGCTGACCATCGACTTGCCCTTGACGACCAGGCGTGTCGAGTGGCGGCGGGCGATGTCGACGATGATCGCGTTGGCTTCCTCCGGCGTTTCGGCCCAATGGACCTGGACGCCGTTGGCGGTGAGCTTGCGCTCGAGCTGTTCGAGCAGATCGGGCAGGCGGGCCAGCGTGTATTGGCGGATCTGTTCGGCCAGGCGGCGCTGCTGTTCGAGTCCGGCGAGGTCGGGAAACTGGGCGGCGCGGCGAGCGATCAGGAAATCCATCGCGGCACGGAAGCTTTGCCGCAGGTGCGCGTCGCCGACGGCGGTAGCCGAACGCTCGCGGAACTCGCTGGCGGGGACGAACTTCAATTCGTGCGTGGCGCTCATTGCACTTCTCCCGGGTTGACCAGCAGGAGGACGATCAGCTCTTTCGGGCCGTGCGCGCCGTAGGCGAGCGTGACCTGGATGTCGGCTGTCTTCGAGGGTCCGGAGACGAGCAGCGCGTTGGTCGGCAGGCCGGCGCTCCAGCCCTGCTCGCTGAGCGCGTCGAAAAAGCGGTCGTAGAGCTTGTCGGCGTCGAGCAGTGCGAAGTGGATCGGCGGGACGAGCGAGAGCAGGCGGGGTTCGCGGTTGTCCGGCCAGAGGATCAGCGTGCCGGTTTCGGCGATGCCTCCGCGCGTCGAGGTGAAGCCGGCGTCGATCTCGCCGAACAATTCGCCTTTCCAGTCGTCGATCGGTCGCGCGTAGGGCCGCAGACCGCTGATTCCGGCCGCCTGCAGTGCCGCGGCGTGCTCGCTGTGCTCGCCGTGGAGCAACGTGGTGACGCCTTTTGCGCAGCACAGTTCGAGCAGTTTTTCCGGCCAGGTGTCGCGCGTCACGCGCACAACGTCGCCACGCCAGAAGGCCATTTTCTCGCAGAAGAGCGCGATGCGCGCGGCGCGTGTCGAGGTGGGAAGGGCGGCTTTGGCGGTGGCGTAGAAGCCTTCGACGTCGGGTTCGAGCGGCTGCCGAGTGCTGCCGGCGGCGCGCAGACGCTGCAGGATGTTGTCGCGTGCGCTCATGCTTTTTCTCCTTCGCCGCCGGTGCGTTGCCAGAGGAAGCTGGCCAGGTGCTCGCCGGGCAGCCGCCGGCCCTCCTTCTCGATCGTGTGCGTCAGGTTGAGCAGGCAGCCGCAGTCGGCCGAAAGCAGCGTGTCGGCGCCGGTCTGGGCGATCGCTTCGACCTTGTCGGCGGCCATCGCCGCTGAGATTGCCGGGTGTTTCAGCGAGAAGGTGCCGCCGAAACCGCAGCATTCGGCTTCGTGCTCGTGTACGGCGACTTCGACCCGGCTGAGTTGGGCGAGCAGCGCGCCGGCGTGCGCGCGCGTTCCCATCTGGCGGCGCGCGGCGCACGAGGTGTGCACGGCGACGCGCGTTGCCGGGCCAAGGTCGGTCAGCCGGACGCGCGCGACATGGACGAGGAATTCGCTCAGTTCGAAGACGCGTTCGGCGAGCGCGCGCGCTTGCTCCAGGTGCTGCGCGTCGTCGGCGAAGAGATCGGGATAATGCTGGCGCATCATGCCGGCGCACGAGCCCGAGGGGACGACGACCGGCCATGGCTCGGGGAACAGCGCCAGTTGGGCGAGCGCGACGGCGCGGCTCTGCTCGGGGAAGCCGCTGCTGTGTGCCGGCTGGCCGCAGCACGTCTGATCGGCCGGGTAGATGACTTCGATGCCTTCTCGTTCGAGCAGGCGGACGGCGTCGAGGCCGGCCTGTGGCCAGAAGAGATCGATCAGACACGTTCCGAAGAGATACACCTTGACCGGTTTGTCCGGATAGTGTCGGCTGCCCGCTGCGTCCATGACTGGCTCCTCTGCGCAAATGCGACGGAAAGATGGAACGAAAAGATGCGACGGAAAGGTCGAACGTAACAAGTGGTAAGACCACTTTCCGGTACATTAGCGAGGAGGGCGTGCCTTGTCAATCGCCCGCTCGGCTCGCGGGAGCCGTCGGATGGTGCGCAAGCGGCGCGCCGGTCGACGAAAATGGCCCGGAACGGTGGGGGAGCCGTTGCCGGGCCGGTGCTGCAAGCGCCTGGCGAGGGGAGGGGAGGGGAGGGGAGGGGAGGTGGTGGCCGCCAGGCACTCGAGCGCATTGTCGGCCGGATGGCGCTCAGGGTCTGTGCGGTATTGCACACATCGGCTGCATTCTTCCGGCCGGCGCGCAGCGCAGGGCGGGTGGCGGAGCGCCGCGGTGCTGCGCCGAACTGGTGAGCCCCCGGCTTTCCTGCGATACTGCGGCCTGCCGTCGGCCCGAGCCGACAATTCGCCGGTCACTCCGCGCTCACTCCTCAATTCCTCGTCGATCACGCCCGAGCATTGTCCCGAATGCGTCACGTCAAGCTCAATCTGCCGCGCATTCCCGACGCGATCGCTCATCAGCTGGAAGCGCGCATCCTCGACGGGACGCTGAAGCCGGGCGAGCGCCTGCCGGCCGAGCGCGAATTGGCGCTGGAATTCGGCGTTTCGCGCCCGTCGCTGCGCGAGGCGATCAAGCGGCTGGTTTCTCGTGAGCTGCTGGTCAGCCGGCACGGCGGTGGGACCTACGTGACCGATCGTCTGGCGGCGAGTTTCAGCGACCCCTGGCAGCCGCTGCTCGAGCAGCATCCATCGCTGCACGAGGACGTGCTCGAGTTTCGCCTGCTGCTCGAATCGTCGGCCGCCGAGCTGGCGGCGCAGCGGGCGACCGACGACGATCTGCAGCGGCTGGCGCAGGCTTACGCGCGGCTCGATCTGGCCTACGCTGGCAACAATCGGAGCGAGCAGGTGGCGGCCGATGTCGCTTTTCACCTGACCATCGCCGAGACGGCGCACAACGTGCTGTATGCGCATCTGGTGGGCAGCGTCATGCGGCTGCTGCACGAACACGTGCGGCGCACGCTGAGGGAAATCGCCGTCAGCCCGCAAACCAGCCGCGAGCTGATGGCGCAGCATCAGGCGATCGCGCTGGCGATCAGCGAGGGGCAACCGGAAGCGGCGCGGCGCGCTGCGCAGGAACATATCGCCTACGTCCGCCGGCGCCTGCAGGCTGCCGCGCAGGAGCGGGACTAAGAAGCGGGACTAAGAAGCTGGACTGAGAAAGCGGGAGGAAGAGGCGCGAGCAGGCGTGCCTGGCGCGCCTCGGGCGGGGCGCGCCGATCGGCGCGCCCGGGTCAGCGCGATTCCTTGATCATGCGCCCCGAACTCGCCTGGATCGGGCGTGCGTTGTGCGGGTAGAGGCGAGCAAAGATGGCCAGTTGTTCGGGCGAGATTTGTTGCGGCTGCTTGAGGACGAGCCAGAGGACGCCTTCGGTGCACGGCGGTGTGCTGAGCGAGCCCATGTAGGTGTAGTAGCCGCGCTCGGTCGGCAGCAGTTGCGTCAGGTCGATGCTGATTCCGGGTGGCGTGACGTACTCGTTCCTTTCCAGCGGCAGGTTGTTCCAGATCGTCTGGATGAGCGGGTTTTCCATCCCTTTTTCGAGCAGGACGGCGACGATGGCGAGCTTGTCGTCAGCCGACTTATGCACCAGGTGGGCGACCATGTCGAATGACTTGCCGTCGACGCGCTCTTCCGACGGGCGGTGGAAGTGGAACTCGACGAGTTCGTAGGTCTTGCCGAGCAGGCTGATGCTGTTGCCGCTGACCTGGACCTGGATCGTGCGCCCGTCGTCGATGACGCGAAACTGCGACGGCCGGTAGGTAAACTGCAGCGTTTCGAGATCGACGCGGAAACCGTCACGAATGTCGATTGGCGATTGTCGGCGGCCGTTGGCGCAGGTGGCGTATTCGGGTTTCAGCCGGCCCCAGTTGTCGGGCCCGCCTTCACCTGAGTAGGCCCAGGGAATGCGCGTGTAGGTCGGCGCGGCGGCAAGCGGCGGCTCGTCGTCGGGGCGCGCGACGAGCACTCGCGGTGCGCGCGTTGCCGGCCGCACCGCGCGCGCATGTGCTGCCGGTGTAGGCGGTCGGGCGGCTGGCGTGGAATGGGCCGTTGGCGTGGGTGGCGTCGGTGGAGCCGATTGCGCGGGCGCGGCGGCTTCGCCCGCTGCCTTCGCCTCGCGTTCGGGTTTTTCGGTCGCCGGCGTTGGCAGATTGGCGCGCCGCACCTCTTTCTGGAGCAGCGCTTCGTTGGCCTTGCGCAGTTCGCCGGCCGCCTCGTTGACCTTGTCGGCCGTGCGGCTGGCGGCAGCGGCGGCTTCCGGACCCGGCTTCGGGCGGCAGACTTCGCGCAGCAGCTTGTCGTCGAGCATGCCGCTGCGCACCGGCATTTCGATCTGCACCTTGACTTCCTCCTCGCGCAGGACCTGGCCTTCCTCCTTGAAATAGGTCCGCTTCAGCGTGCTGTAGCTGCGCAGCGCGCAGTCGTAGCGGTTGAGCGCCTGGACGATGCGATACGACGACGAGGTCTTGGCGTCGATGATCGGCTTGTCGAGAATGATCCGCCCCTCGGCGATCGTCTTGCCGCCGGCTTCCTTGCGGATGCTGGCGCGGTCGATCTCGACGCGCTTGCCGGGTTCGGCCGAGATCACCTGCCACGCCGCGTCAGCCGTCACCGGGACAAGCGCGGCGAGCAAGAGGGCGGCGGGAAACTTGCACTGAGGATGCATCTTGACTCCGGAAGTTGCTGCTGATCGTTGTATTCACGGAAAATCGGGCGCCGGCTTTAGTCTCAGCCGGGGTCGCAACGTGTGCACGCTGGTGCCGCGCTGGGAGGCTGCGGCGACGTCCGGTAGAATCGTGCCGTCTGCCGGAGGTGCGCATGGAGAAGCTTGCAGCAGTCGTCATCGGGGCTGGGGTGATCGGCCTGGCCTGCGCGCGCGCGCTGGCACGGCGCGGCCTCGAAACGCTCATCATCGAGCGCAACGAGGCTTTCGGCCTGGAGACGAGCAGTCGCAACAGTGAGGTGATCCATGCCGGTCTGTACTACGCGCAGGATTCGCTGAAAGCTCGCCTGTGCGTCGCCGGCCGGCGGCAGCTCTACGAGTTCTGTGCGGCGAACGCGGTAGCTCACCGGCGCTGCGGCAAACTGGTCGTGGCGACGGCGAATGCGCAGCTCGCCCGGCTGCACGCGCTGCACGCCCAGGGCCAGGCCAACGGCGTTGCCGACTTGCGCCTGCTGAGCGGCCGCGAGGCGCGCGCGCTGGAACCCGAACTGGCCTGCTGTGCGGCGCTGCTCTCGCCGTCGACCGGCATCGTGGACAGTCACGCGCTGATGTTCGCCTTGCTCGCCGACGCCGAGCGGCACGGTGCGCTGCTCGTGCGGCGCTCGCCGGTCGTTGGCGGGACGGTGGACGCGAGCGGAATCGTGCTCGCCGTTGGCGGCGCCGAGCCATCGCGGCTGCGCGCGGGAATCGTGATCAACGCCGCCGGCCTGTCGGCGACGCACCTGGCTCGGACGCTGAGCGGTTTTCCGCCGCGTTGCCTGCCGGTCAGTGGCTACGCGAAGGGAAACTATTTCAGTCTGCAGCGGCCGGCGCCGTTCTCGCGCCTGATCTATCCGCTGCCGGAAAGCGGCGGGCTCGGCGTTCATCTGACGCTCGATCTGGCCGGTCAGGCGCGCTTCGGGCCGGATGTCGAGTGGCTGCCCGAGGCGCTTGCCAGCGCGTCGCCCCCCGATTTCGACTATCGCGTCGACCCGGCGCGCGGGGCGGCCTTCTACCGCGAGATTCGCCGCTACTGGCCGGCGTTGCCGGATGGCGCGCTGGCGCCGGCCTACGCTGGAATCCGGCCGAAGCTCGGCGGACGCACGCCGCCGGCGGCCGATTTCCTGATCCAGGGTCCGGCCGAACATGGCGTTGACGGATTGGTCAACCTGTTCGGCCTCGAGTCGCCCGGGCTGACCGCGTGTCTGGCGATCGCCGAACACGTCAGCGCGCTGCTCGCCGTCGGCTGAGGCGCGGCGCGCGCTCATCGGTCGGGCCGCCATTTACTCGCGGCGCCGGCGGTAGACCCAGACCGTGTCGTCCGACGCGGCGCGTACGAAGCTGTAGCCTTCGGCCGCGAAGTCCTGCAGGCCGGCGGGTTCGTGCACGCGGTTGCGGATCGCGAAGCGCGCCATCAGTCCGCGCGCCCGTTTCGCCCAGAAGCTGATGACGCGAAAGCGGCCGCCGCTCCAGTCCTCGAAGACCGGCTGGATCACCGGGACCGGCAGAGATCGGCGGCTGACCGCCTTGAAATACTCTTCCGAGGCGAGATTGATCAGCGCGCTGGCGGCGACCGCGCGCAGCGCTTGCGCCAGCGCTTCGCCGATGCGCTCGCCCCAGAAGGCGTAAAGATCCTTGCCACGCGGGTTGGACAGCCGCGTTCCCATTTCGAGCCGGTAGGGCTGCATCAGGTCGAGCGGCCGGAGCAGGCCGTAGAGGCCGGACAGGATGCGCAGGTGTTGCTGGGCAAACTGCAGGTCGGCGAGCGACAGGCTGGTCGCGTCCAGGCCCTCGTAGACGTCGCCGTTGAAGGCGAGGACGGCCTGCTTGGCGTTGTCCGGCGTGCACGGGAGCTGCCATTCGGCATGCCGCGTGCTGTTGAGCATGGCCAGCGAGTCGCTGATTTTCAGCAGGCTGGCGAGTTCGGCCGGGGTCAGTTGACGCAGGCGGTCGATGAGCAACTGCGACTGGTCGAGGAACTGCGCCTGAGTATGCTCGACGATCGTCGGCGCAGTTCGATAGTCGAGCGTCTTGGCGGGCGAGAGGACGATGATCATGCGTTGCCTGGTGCCACCGGCGGCGGGTGGCACGATACTTTGTTAAGATTCCGCCGATTGTAATCGACGAGCGAGGCCGCTTCGTCGCTGCGCGGAGAAAACGTCGTGACCCTGGAAGAGATCCTCGCCGGCTGCTGCGGCACGCCGGCCGAAGTGACGGACGTGCTGGTGCAACTGGTCGGCGAAATCCGGCCGGCCGATCCGAAGGATTACAAGACGGCCAAGCGGAATCTGCAGGCCTTGTGCTACCTGCTCGGCGCCCGCCCCGAGCTGCGCGCTGCGCTACGCAACAGCCTCATTCAGTTGGCGATGAGCCATCGCCATTCGGAACTGTACACCTCGACCGGAATCCTGCCGAACACCGGTTTCGTTGCCGAAAGCCTGCAGCGGATCGGCCACAAGCTGCTGCCCGAGGTGCTCGACCCCGGTCTGCTGCGCAGCGTGCTGCGCCGCAGCTTCGATCGGCCGAGCGACCGCCACTGGGTGACCGGCGTCGGTGCATCTGTCTGGGAGGAACTCTTCTGCGCCGTGCGCTTCGACGAATTGCCGGCGAGCGCCACTTTGCCGCATCCGTTGGGCGAGTTGCTGCGCTCGCTGCGCGTGCTCTCCTACTGGATCGTTGCCTGCGGTATGGAGCCGGAACTGCTGCGGCTGGAACCGGCGCTCGAGACGCGCGAGTCGCCTTTCGTCGCGCAGAACAGCGAAATGGCGGCCTATATCGAGCTTTACCCGCAGCGCTGGGGTCAGGCGCTCGGCGAAGACACCGATGATCGCCACTTGCGCGTGCTGTTCAGCCAGTGCCGCGAGGTGATCGAGCGTGTTCGGCGCAATGCGGCGAGGAACGGGACGAGCATCGCGCTGACCTACAACCTGCAGCGCCTGCGCCAGTTGCTCAAGCGCTGCGAGCAGTTGCTCGACATCCTCGCCGGTCTGCAGAGGGACCCGGGCGGGATCAGCGCGTACCCGTCGATGGTCACCTTGTTCACCCAGCTCGTGCACGACGAATGCCTGCGCAACAACCTGTTCCGCCATTGGCGGCAGAATACCGAGTTGATCGCCCTGCGCGTCACCGATAACGCCAGCCACCACGGCGAACACTACATTACCGAGTCACGCCAGGAGTATTGGGCGATGGCGCGTTCGGCGATGATCGGCGGCGTGGTCATTGCCTGCATGGCCTGTTTCAAGATCCTGCTGGTCAAGGCGCACATGCCGCCGCTGGTCGGCGCGCTGAGCTTCTGCCTGAACTACGGGCTGGGCTTCTGTCTGATCCACATTCTGCACGGCACGGTGGCGACCAAGCAGCCGGCGATGACCGCGAATGCGATCGCCGCGACGATCAGCGAGACTGGCGGCAGGTTGCGCGAGCTCGAGCGCTTGAGCGAGCTGATCGCCCGCACCTGCCGCAGCCAACTGGTCGCCATCCTGGGCAATGTCGGCATTGCCGTTCCGCTCGCCGGGCTGCTTGCCTTTGCCGTCGTGTCGCTCACCGGCGAAGCCTTCACCGATGCGGAAAAGTCGCTCCACCTGCTGGAAGAACAGAATTTGGTGCACAGCGGCGCCGTCTTCTACGCGGCGATTGCCGGCGTCTGCCTGTTCGTTTCCGGCCTGCTCAGCGGCTATTACGACAACTACGCCGCGCACAACCGGATTCCCGAGCGCATCCGGCAGCTTGCCTGGGCCCGGCGGGTCTTCGGCGAGGCGCGCATGCGACGCGTTGCGGCGTACGTCGGCGCCAATCTGGGCGCGCTCTCAGGCAACCTGCTGTTCGGTTTTCTGCTCGGGGGAACGACGCTGTTCGGCGTCCTGGTCGGCTTGCCGATCGACATCCGGCACGTCGCCTTTTCGTCGGCTTTCGTCGGGATCGGTTTCGTCGGTCTCGATTTTTCACCCGACCCCTGGTTGTTCGTCTGGGCCGTACTCGGCGTAGCGGCGATCGGCCTGGTCAACCTCTCGGTCAGTTTCGCGCTGGCGCTGACCGTTGCCCTGCGCTCGCGCCAGGTGCCGGACGGCGAGTGGTGGCCTTTGGCGCGCGCGGTCTTCGGGTACTTCCTGCGCCACCCGCGCGGATTCTTCCTGCCGCCGAAGAAAGGCGACTGAGCGCAGCAACGGCGGCGAGTGCCTGGCTCAGCGCGGTGGCGTGCCGGCCTCCGGCTTGTTCGCTGCGCGCGCTGCCTGCTTCGCCTGGCGTTCGGCGTCCTGGCGTGCGCGCCGCTCCTGTTTGGCCTGGCGGCGCGCTTGCTCTTCAGCCAGCTTGCGGCGACCCTGCTCGGCTTTCCTCGCCTTTTCAGCGATCTTCTGTTCGCGTTCGCTCGCCTTCGCGGCTTCTTCGGCGCGGTAGCGCTCGGCGCGCTGCCGGTCTTCGACTGCGCGCGCGCTCTGGTCGGCGGCGCGTTGAGCTTCCTTGGCCGCCAGATCCTGGCGTCGAGCTTCGCGCTCGAAGTCGCGCGCCGGTTGCTCCAGCTTGCGTGCCTCGACGACCAGGGTGGTGTGGCGCTTGCGCGCGGCGATCAGGCAATCGGCAACGAGCAGCTTGCGCTGGCAGATGTCCTCGTCAGCGCGCAGGCGACGATCGGCTTCGGAACGCATTTCAGCGGCACGCTCCTTTTGCGCAGCAGCTTCCTCCAGCGTCTGCGGCAGCGGCGGCGAGGCGGGCGCTTCTGCCCAGACAGCGCCGCTGGCGACGATAAGCGAAATCAATAGTCTCTGCGCCGGCATAAAATCCCCTTTCTCCAACGATCGACCCGTCTGCTCGCCGGAAGACCGTCAGCCGAGCGGCAGACTTACATTGCTGCATCGACCGTACACTATAATCGAGGACAGAACCGGGGCCCCAACTGAACGTATCCATGCCTGTAGTGCGACTACTCTTCCTGCTCCTGGCCCTGCTTGCTGCTGCGGCTTCGGGGGGAGTGTGGGCGCAGGCGGCGCAACTGACTTCCGCCACCACGACGCTTTCGCTGCGTCCATTCATCGAGGTTCTGGAAGATCCGAACGGTTCGCTGGACATCGCCGATGTCGAGCGTCCGGAGTTGGCCGCTCGCTTCCAGCCGGTCGCCGGGCGCGGCGAAGCCAACTTCGGCTACTCCGACGCGACCTACTGGCTGCGCCTGCGGCTGCTCCCGCCGCCCGGCGCGCCGTCGTCCTGGCTGCTCGAGGTGGGTCATCCAGCGCTCGACCAAGTGACACTTTTTTTTCGCCACAACAGCGGCTTCACGCGTCTGGACGCGGGCGACCGTGCGCCGTTCGCGGCCCGGCCGTACGCGCACCGCAACTTCGTCTTCCCGATCAGCCTTTCTCCCGGCGGCGAACAAAGCCTCTACCTGCGCGTCGTTTCCGCGGGCAACGTGCGCGTTCCGCTCACCCTCTGGTCGCCGCAGGCCTTGCTGGCGAGCGATCAGGCGAGCTATTCGCTGCTCGCCGCGTATCTCGGGATGCTCCTCGCGCTCGCCCTTTACCACCTGCTTCCCGGCTGCACGCAGCGTGACCTGGTCAGTCTGGCCTTCGTTGCCTTCCTCGTCGCGTGGCTCTTCAGCGAGCTGTCGACGCTCGGCCTGGGCAGCCAGTACTTGTGGTCGGAGTGGCCCGAATGGGCGAACATTGCGCCAACGGTGAGCCTGTGTGTGAGCGGGATCGCTGGCGCGGCACTGGCGCGTGCCTTTCTGGCGACGCGTCGAACGGCGCCCGGACTCGACCGCATGCTGCAGTGGGAGCAGGTCGGGTTTATCGTCGCCGCGCTGGCAGCGATAAGCGAGGCTTATCGGGTTGCAGAAGTTGGCGTTATCCTGCTGAGCACCGCGGTTGCTGCGACGACGCTCATCGGGGCGATTCTCGGCTGCTCACGGAGGCAGCCGGGAGCTGGCCTTTTTCTCATTGCCTGGATCATTCACCTGCTCGGCGTGGCAACGGTTGCGCTTGGCGAGGCGGGCCTGCTACCCGGCAACCTGATCACCCAATATGGCGGCCAGATCGGTTCGGCGGTGCAGGCGCTCTTGCTCAGCTTCGCGATTGCCGCGCGCACGCTCGCCGTTCGCCAGGAAATGGATCTGGCGCACGACGAGATGCTGCGCGCCAAGGAACAGGCGATGGAGACCTTGCAGCAGTCGGAAAAGACGCTCGAACAGCGCGTTATGCAGCGTACGCTGGAATTGGCTGAAGCGAACGATCGCCTGCGTCAGAGCGAAGCCGAATTGCGCAAGCTGGCGCACCACGATCCGCTCACCGGGCTGGCCAATCGGGCGCTGCTTTTCGAGGAACTGCGCCGTGTTCTGGCGCGCGCCAAACGCAGCGGCGAAATGGTCGCTCTGCTGATGATCGACCTCGACGGCTTCAAGCCGGTCAACGACAGCTACGGGCACGCCGTCGGCGATCACTTGTTGGAGATCATCGCCACCCGCTTGCAGGATTGCGTGCGCGTTTCCGATACGGTTGCCCGCCTGGGCGGCGACGAGTTCGTCGTCGTCGTCGAAGCGGTGCTCGACAGCAAGCAGGCGATGACCATCGGCGCCAAGATCATTGCCAACCTGAGCCAGCCGGCGCTCGTCGGCCAGCATAGCCTGCAGGTTGGCGCCAGCGTCGGCGTTGCGCTCTGGCCGCTGCATGCCGAGGACATTCACCACCTGCTGCAGGCGGCCGATCGGGCGATGTACCTGGCCAAAGAAGACGGGCGCGGGCGCTGTTCGCTCGCCACGCCGCCCGGCCAGATTCATCAGGTGCCGCTCGCCGGCAAGCGCCTGGCGCGCTGACGGCGCGCGCGGGCAGCTTGCGCTTGCCGCACGCCGGTTTACTCGACGGCTCCGCCGACTTCCAGATACAACCGACGGCCGTCGGGCAATTGCCCGCCAAGGCCGCTCAGCTTGCGGCAGAGATGCTCCTGCGCGTAGCGCAAGGGGGCTTGTGGCAGCGGCGGCAAGCGTACGACGACCGCCCGCTCGTCGCTGCGTATCCAGCCCGGACAGGCGAGAATCGTGTCGAGCACGGTGCGCCGGTCGAGATTGTTGGCGACACTGTCGAACAGCCAGTCGAGAAGCTGATGGCGGACGTTCCATACCGCACTGGTGACGAAGTCGAAGAGCATCTTGCCTTCGTTGTCGAGCGGCTCGCGCGAACGGTAGTCGCACAAACCAGTAACGGTGACCTGTTCAGGCAGGTTTTTCCGTTCGGCCAACAGGCGTTTGAGCGCTGCTTCGCTGCTGCTGATCGCGTCTGCCAGGCGGCGATGCCGGCTGTTCTGGCGCTCGCTGCCGTCCTGGTTGAAGCTCGGCTGGGTCAGGGCAAGCTGCTTGCGCAGCTTGCTCAGGTGTCCCTCGCTCGCGTTGATGCGCTCGGCGAGCAATCTGCAGTGCGGGTTGGCAATGACCCGCGGCGCGCATTCCGTCGCCGCAAAGCCGGGGCGATAGCGCCCCGAGTGACCAGGCTCGCCGGGCGCGGGAGCGCTGCTCGCGTCGCTTTGCCGGGCAACCGCGGCGCAGAGCAGGAGATCAGCCGACAGGCGCAATCCGGCGTCCCAGCAAAGCACGCTGCTGCGCAGCCGGTTGCGCTGGTTCCAGAAGACCAGGCGGCGAATGTTTACCGCTGTGCTGACCACGGCATCGCCGGGCGGGCGGCCAGGCGCCAGCGCGGCGAGCTCGACCATTTCTTCGGCGACTCGGTAGCTCGTGCTGCCGAAGTGCAGATGCTCGCCGAAGAGAGACTGCGGCAGGGTGGCAAGCCGCTCGTCGTCGGCCTGATGAGCGACGAAGGGGATGCCGGCGTGCACCAGCCGCTCGAGAAAGTCGCTGTCCACATCGGCTTGCGCGAAGACCTGCACGGGCATGATGCCCAAGGAGAGCGCGCGCGCCTGTTCGACCAGTGCGAGGATGCGCCCGGGCAACTGGTCGAGGCCTTCGGCAAGGGCGAAAGTGACGAGGCGGCCGCGCTCGTCGTAGGTTGCCAGATGAGTCCGCTGGGGCGCCGGATGCAGCGCTTCGCCGGACGCGCCTTGGCTCGCTGCGCCGGGTGTCGGGCAGGGCAGGGCATGTGCCTCGGTAAACCAGAGGCGCGTGCCGACGAGTCCGCGCCGGATGCGGTCAGCGAATGCGGCATCGAGCATGGGGGTAGCCCGTTCGGCTGCTGCCGCTTCGAAGAACCAGCGCCAGATGCCCTCGGCGCCCGGCAATCGGCGCAGGCCGAGCAGCCGGCCCGCCTCCTCGGGCGGTTCACGTTCGATCGCCTCGAAGCTGCGCCAGTCGCGCACCGCCATCAGGACGAAGAGATGAAAGATCCGCCAGTTGCTGGGAAAGAGCGTGAGCAGCCGGGCGAACCACTGGTGTCGGCTGGCGAGCAGCATGATGACCGGAAACACGCCGGCGTGGCGGCTGGGCTGCCAGTCGTGTCGTTCGGCGTAAGGCGGGTCGATGGCTGGCCAGGGGGCGCCGGAAGTGGACGCTTCGCCCTTGACGGCTGCCGCCTCGGCTGCGAAAGGCGCTGCCGCAGCCGCCGGATCGACGCGCAGCACGTCCTCGATCGCCGATTCCTCCAGGGTGAAGGTGGGCGCTGGCGCGTCGCGCTCAGGCCGTGAAGGCGTGTCGCCGTTGCCTACCAAGCCGTCCATTTCCGCCGGCCACAAGCCCTCGCGCTCGCGCGCGGCGCTGGCGACGCGGCGTTTGCCGACGCGCAGGCGCCCCTGCATTTTCTCGCTGACGCAGCGGTTCGGGCTGTAGCCGTGCAGCAGGCCGCTGACGCCGAAAACGCGGTAGCTTTCGCGGTAGTTGTGCAAGGTTTGCCGGCTGAGATTGAGAACTTCGGCCAGACGCGTCTGGTTCAGGTTCTTCTGCAGCAATTCGACGACGAGAATTCGCCGTTCGGCCTTGTTGGCCAGATTGACACGTTTGCTCAGGCTTCCCTGGTGGTACAGGTCTCCCTGGCTGCGTGGGCCATGCGGCAAGTGCAGCCAGTAACCGCGACCCAGGTCAAAACGACCCTCGGCTGATTCAGCCACCACTGTTGTCGACACGCTCGGTATCATTATGTACCTCCCCAACTAAGACCATTCGGCTGTAACTGAAGCCCTACGGCGCAATTTACCTCAGGGCGTTTCGGCGAAGTCGATTTATCATGCGGATTTTACAATTGCACTGCGCGGCCGCTGTCCAAACGCGATTTTGCTTTCGGCGGCCTGCGCGCGCAAGGCGGGAGCGATGAACAAGGCCTTTTCCGCCGCTGCGAGCGATCTGCTGCTCAGCGTTGGCACGCGGAAGTTTGCCTCGGTGCTGGCCGATCCGCCATGGCAGTTCACCAACCGTACCGGCAAGATGGCGCCGGAGCACAAGCGCCTCAGCCGGTATGCGACGATGTCGCTGGAAGACATCCTGGCGCTGCCGGTCGGCGCCATCGTCGATGATCCGGCGCACCTCTACCTGTGGGTGCCCAACGCGCTGCTGCCCGAGGGCTTGCGCGTTGTCGAGGCCTGGGGTTTCACCTACAAGAGCAATCTCGTCTGGCACAAGGTGCGCAAGGACGGCGAGCCAGACGGGCGCGGGGTGGGCTTCTATTTTCGCAATACCACCGAGCTGATCCTCTTCGGCGTGCGCGGGCGCAACGCGCGCACCTTGGCGCCCGGCCGCCGCCAGGTGAACATCATCCGGAGCCGCAAGCGCGAGCATTCGCGCAAGCCGGACGAGCTTTACCCGCTGATCGAAGCGTGTTCGCCGGGTCCATACCTGGAGCTGTTTGCCCGCGGCTCGCGTCCCGGCTGGACGAGCTGGGGCAATCAGGCGGCGGACTACGCACCGGACTGGCCGACCTACGCCCACAACTCACAGACCGACACGCGTGGCAGTGCCAGCCCGCGCTGCGCAGAAGGGTCGCCGGCTGAGCACGACGCCGGCCGCGAGCCGGCGGACGACGAACGATCTGCGCTGCGCGAGCGCGCAGCGGGCGAGTGAGCAAGGCCGTGGACTGGTCGCGCCGTGGATGTGTTGGCAAGCGCTGAACGCTGGCCGGCGTGCCGCCGGGTAGAATGGTGATGAGCGCAGCGCTTCCCCAACAGTCGCCGCGCTGCCTGTGCATCGACCTTGAAACGGCGGTCGACGATCTGCGGCAGCTCAGGAAGCTGGCTGGCTGGCGGCCGGACACCGGTGCCAGCCTGGTCGTCAAGGGGGCCGCTCTGGCGTCGTCGCTAGCGCGCCTCGACGAACTTGGCGCCGGCGCCGCGTTCGTCCTCGGGCACAATATCGTCCGCCACGACCTGCCGGTCCTGCGCGCGCTGTATCCGGGTCTTGCCCTGCACCGGCTACCGGTGGTCGATACGCTCGAACTGTCGCCGATCGCCTTTCCGCAGAATCCCTACCACAGCCTGGTCAAGGACTACCGCCTGGTACGCGATGCGACCAGCGACCCGCTGCGCGACGCGCAACTGGCGTTGCGCCTGTGGCTCGACGAATATGCTGCGCTGGCCGCGCTCGCTGTGTCGTCGGCGCAGGAACTCGCCTGTCACCACTACTTCCTGACGCGCGCCGGGCAGGTCGGCGTCGGCAGCTTCTTCGCCAGTCTGCGCCGCGCGCTGCCGCCGTCTGCGAGCGAAGTGCGCCAGTTCGTTGCCGCGCTGGCGCGCGGCAAGGCCTGCCCGCAGCAAGTCGCTGCGGCGACCGACGAAGCGCTGAGCGAGGGCGAAGCCGGCCGCTGTTTCTCTTACGTCCTCGCCTGGCTGCGCGTCAGCGGCGGCAACTCGGTGCTGCCGCCCTGGCTGCACCTGCAGTTTCCGCGTGTCAGCGAAATCATCCGGCGGCTGCGCGCCAGCCCGTGCACCGATCCGGCCTGCGCGTACTGCACGCTGCATCTGGTTCCCGAGAAGGAGCTCGAACGCTACTTCGGCTTTGCCGAGTTTCGCAGCGAACCGCGTGACGCTGGCGGACAGCCGCTGCAGGAGCGTATCGTGCGCGCCGCCTACGCCGGGCAATCGCTGCTCGCGATTCTGCCGACTGGCGGCGGCAAGTCGATCTGCTATCAGTTGCCGGCGCTCTCACGCTACTGGCAGGAGGGCAGCCTGACGATCGTAATTTCGCCGCTGCAGTCGCTGATGAAGGATCAGGTGGACAATCTGGTGCGCAGCGGCATCTATAGCGGCGCGACGCTGAACGGCATGCTGACCCTGCCCGAGCGGCGCGACGTTCTCGCCCGCGTGCGCCTGGGCGACGTCGGGATTCTGCTGGTCTCGCCCGAACAGTTCCGCAGCCGGGCGTTTGCCGAAGCGATACGCTATCGCCAGATCGCCGCCTGGGTTTTCGACGAAGCGCATTGCCTGTCGCGCTGGGGCAACGATTTTCGACCCGACTACCTCTACGTTGCGCGCTTCATTCGCGAGCGGCACGCGGGCAGCCACCCGGGTGCGGCGCCGGTCTGCTGTTTCACCGCGACGGCGAAGAAAGAGGTGGTGGCCGACATCGTCGAGCACTTTCGCCACGCGCTCGGCCGCACGCTGGACGTCTTCGACGGTGGGCACGAGCGCGACAATCTGCACTACGAGGTCTTGCCGGTCAGCCGCGCCGAGAAGCTGGGTCTGATCGGCCGCCTGCTCGAACAGGAACTGGGTTCTCCCCGGCAGTCGGCTGGCGCAGGCGGCGCGGTCGTGTTCACCACGCGCCGGCGCAGCGCCGAGGAGATCGACGGCTATCTGAAGGATCTCGGCTGGCCCAGCGCGCACTTCCATGCCGGTCTCGAGGCCGGGTTGAAGCAGGACATCCAGCGCGCTTTCATCGACGGCGCACTGCGCGTCATCGTCGCTACCAACGCATTCGGCATGGGCGTCGACAAGTCCGACGTGCGTCTGGTGCTGCATGCCGAGATTCCTGGTTCCTTGGAGAACTACCTGCAGGAGGCCGGCCGCGCCGGGCGCGACCGGCGCGAGGCGCGCTGCATCCTGCTCTACGACGAGGAGGATGTCGAGGCGCAGTTTGCCTTGGCCGCGCGCTCGCGCCTGTCGCGCCAGGACATCGCCAATATCCTGCGCACGCTGCGCCGCTATTCGGCGCGCGCGAAGAGCGCCGAGGTCGTCGTCACGCCGGGCGAGATCCTGGCTGACGACGAACTTGAAACCTCGATCGAAGCGGAGAACCCGGACGCCGACACCAAGGTGCGCACGGCGATTGCCTGGCTTGAACGGGCGCACTTCGTCGAGCGCAACGAGAACCATACGCGCGTCTTTCCCGGTTGCCTCAAGGTCGCTTCGCTGGCCGAGGCGCAGCAGCGCCTGGCGCGTGCCGGGCTGTCGGCAGAGCGGATGCGCAAGTACGCCGATCTGGTCAGCCTGCTGATCAACGCGCGCGCCGACGAGGGGCTGAGCACCGACGACCTGATGCTTGGCCTCGGCGCGACGAGCGAAGAGTGCATCCGCATGCTGCAGCAACTCGAACAGCTCGGCATCCTGAGCAACGACCTGCTGCTCACCGTCCTCCTCCGGCGCGGCGTGCCGGACGCCTCGCGCGAGCGGATGGAGGAGCTCGTCGCGCTCGAACAGGCGCTGCTCGCCCTGTTGCCGGAACTCGCGCCGGAAGCCGACAGCGGCGACTGGCAGGAGATGAATCTCGCCGGCGTCTGCGCCGAACTGCGCTGCCGGACTGGCCGGAGCTTTCTGCCCGACGCGCTGCTCACGCTCCTGCGCTCGCTTGCCCGGCCGTTCGGCGACGACAGCGCGACGCGACGGGCGATGTTCGAGGTGCGCGTCGTGCGTCGTTCGCTCCTGCGCCTGCGCCTGCTGCGCAGTTGGCGCAACGTCGGCGAACTTGCCGAGCGCCGCCGGGCGGTGGCGCTGGCGTTGCTCGGCGCGCTGCTCGGTCGGCTCGACGAGCGCCAGCGCGGGGTGGACCTGCGCGTCGAAGTCAAGCTGGGCGAGCTGGCCGAATACCTGCGGCGCGATCTGTCGATCGGCCCGCTGCTCAAGGACGAAGTCGCGGCGATCGACGCCGGGCTGCTCTACCTGCACGAAAACCACGTGCTGATCCTCGATCAGGGCAAGGCAGTGTTTCGTTCGGCGATGACGATCACCGTCTTTCCGGGCGAAAAGCGCAGCTTCGCCGGCGTCGACTTCGCGCCGCTGAAGGAACACTACGACGAGCGGAATTTCCAGATCCATGTGGTCAATGAATACGCGCGCCTCGGCCTGAACAAGCTTTCCGATGCGCTGTCCTTCGTTCTCGCCTACTTTGCGCTGC
>NZ_JAVMKF010000197.1:19766-22121 GCF_031732815.1 Accumulibacter sp.
GGCCTGAACAAGCTTTCCGATGCGCTGTCCTTCGTTCTCGCCTACTTTGCGCTGCCCAAGCTCGACTTCATCCGGCACTACTTTTCCGGGCGCAAGGAGATGCTCGAACGCGCGACGACCGAGGAGTCGTATCGACGCGTCGTCGAAGACCTCAGGCATCCGCTGCAGCAACGCCTGGTCGCGCAGCGGCCGGACGAAAACCGGCTCATCCTTGCCGGACCAGGCGCCGGCAAGACGCGCGTCATCGTGCATCGCGTGGCCTACCTCGTGCGCGTCCTGCGTGAGGCACCGGCAAGCCTCATCGTGCTCGCTTTCAACCGCTCTGCAGCGAGCGAGATTCGCCGCCGCCTGCACCACCTGATCGCCAACGACGCCTGTCGGGTCACCGTCCTGACCTATCACGCGCTGGCCTTGCGCCTGACCGGAACAAGTCTGCGCAGCCTGGCCGAGAACGGCCGCGAAGCCGATTTCGACGCGCTGCTCGAAGATGCGCTGGCGCTGCTCCAGGGCCGGCCGGATAACATCCCGCTCGCTGGCGACAGCGACGAACTGCGCGAGCGCCTGCTCGCCGGCTACCGGCACATCCTGATCGACGAGTACCAGGACATCGACCGGCGCCAGTTCGACCTGATCAGCGCGCTGGCCGGGCGGACGCTGGCCGACGGAGAGCGCAAGCTGAGCGTTCTCGCGGTCGGCGACGACGACCAGAACATCTACAGCTTCCGTGGCAGCAGCACCGACTTCATTCGCCGCTTTCAGGACGACTACCAGGCCAAAGTCGAATTTCTCGTCGACAACCATCGCTCGACGGCCAACATCATCGCCGCGGCGAACAGCGTGATCGCCGGCAATGCGCAGCGTCTGAAGAGCGCGCATCCGATCCGCATCGATGCCCGCCGCCGGCGCGAGCCACCGGGAGGCCGCTGGCAGGCGCTCGACCCGCTTGCCGCCGGGCAGGTGCAGGTACTCGCCGTACCGCCCGACGCGATCGCTCAGGCGGTGCTCGTGATCGCCGAAGTCGAACGTCTGGCGGCGCTCGACGCGCGTGCCGACTGGTCCGACTTCGCGCTGCTCGCGCGCAACCGGGCGACGCTCGAACCCTTGCGCGCCTGGTGCGAGAGCGCCGGCATCGCCTGCGCGTTTTGCCCAGGCGAGGCGGCTGGCGCGCCGCGCCTGCATCAGGTACGCGAAGGTTGGGAGCTGGTCGAACTGCTGCGCGCGCGGGCGAATCGCCTGCTGCGCTCGGGAACGCTGGGGCGCTGGTTCGCCGCGCGACATCGCGTGGGCCCGGCGAGCAACCCCTGGCTGCGCCTGCTGCGCCAGTCCATCGACGAAATCGAGGCGAGCTGGGGCGATTCGCCGGTGCCGGCGAGTCTGGCCTGTGAGGCCTTGTACGAATTCGGCAACGAAGCACGCGCGGCCGAGCGCGGTCGCCTGACGCTATCCACCGTGCACGGCGCCAAGGGGCGAGAGTTCCGGCATGTTGTCATGCTCGACGGCGGCGACTGGCGGCGCGCTGACGAGGAGGAACGCCGCCTCTACTACGTCGGCATGACGCGCGCGCGCGAGAACCTCGTGCTCTGCCAGGCGAGCCGCGACGGCAACCCGTTCACACCGGCGCTGGCGGCTCCTCTGGTCCGCCGCAGCGCGCTGCCGGAAAGCGTGGAGCGGCCGCCCGCTCTGGCGCTGCGCTACTGCACGCTGGGCCTGCGCGAGGTCGATATCGGTTTCGCCGGACGTTTCGACGCGGCGGCGCCGGTGCACCGGGCGATCGCCGCACTCAAGGTGGGCGATCGCCTGCTGCTCGCCGGCCGGCGCGAACTGCGCAACAGCGAAGGGTATTGCGTCGGCCGTCTGGCGCGCGCGGTCGAACTGCCGGTCGGCGAGGTGCTCGACGTTCGCGTCGACGCGCTGGTCCGACGAACGCGCCAGCAGAGCGAAGCGCGCTTCCAGGAGGCGCTCAGAAGCGACGCCTGGTGGGTCGTCCTGGCCACGCTGCGGATTGCCGCGGCGCGCTGCTGACGTCCCCCGTCCGAGGCAATCGGCTATCATGGGTCCATCCTCAGACCTTGCCCGCTACCGGCGCCGGCCTTGAGACAAGGGCAAGCGAGCCATCATGACCGTCCGCAACCTGGAGTTCCTCTTTCGCCCGAAGTCGGTGGCGGTCGTCGCCGAAGCCGAGGAAGCCAGCCGCTACGCCGACGTCGTACTGGCCAACCTGGCCGCCGGCGGCTTTCCCGGCACGCTGATTCCGCTTGGCGTGCGCCGGCGCTCGCGCTTTGCCATCGGTGACGACGTTCGTCTCGACGAATTTGCCACGGCGCCCGAGCTGGCCATCGTCTGTGCCTCGCTCGA
>NZ_JAVMKF010000198.1:0-3792 GCF_031732815.1 Accumulibacter sp.
CACAGCCCTGGCAACTCATTCCGCGCACGGTAAGGACAGCTTCTTCCATTGCATCAAACGCTTTCAAGGGTCGCCATCACGGCAAGCGACGACGAAACAAGATCAAGAGTCTGCGCCGCAGTCGACAAGCGGTTGTCCGCCAAGTGATCAGGTCGGCGGATGGTGCACGCGACGCCAGCGTTTGAGCAGCAGCGAGTTGGCGACAACGGAGACCGAACTCAGCGCCATTGCCGCCCCAGCCAGCACCGGATTCAGGTAGCCGAGCGCTGCCAGCGGCACCCCGAGCACGTTGTAGACGAAAGCGCAGAAGAGATTCTGCCTGATTTTTCTCGATGTCGCACGCGAAAGCGCGATGGCGTCGATGAGGGCGGTCAGATCATTGCGCAGCAAGGTCAGGTCAGCCGCTTCGATCGCCGCGTCCGACCCTGCGCCGATGGCAAAACCCACATCGGCGGCAGCCAGCGCCGGGGCATCGTTCAGACCGTCGCCCACCATGCCGACAATCGTCCGCCCTTCCTTCAGCGTGCGCACCGCGCTCGCCTTTTCCCCCGGGAGAATCCCCGCGCGATAGTCGTCGATTCCCGCCTGCCGGGCAATCGCCGCCGCCGTTTCCAGATGGTCACCGGTCAGCATGACGAGGCGAATCCCCATCGCCTGCAAGCGCGCGACGGCGGCCGGCGAGCTCGCACGCAAAGGGTCGGCAATCGCCAGCAGCGCAAGTGCCTGTCCAGCCAACGTCGGGTGCGGCTGCTCCGGGGACAGGCTCTCGGCTTCAGCGCAGAGTATGACCACCGTCTTGCCGTCGCGCTGCAAGGTATCGATCAGTTCGCCAGGACATGCCGTGTGCGCGAGCGCCGTCGCAGCACCCAGACTGAGCCGGCGTCCGGCGACACAGCCGGTCACACCCCAACCCGGAATCGCGTGAAACCAGTCGAGCGCCGGCAGGGTCAAGCCCCGCGCCTGCGCCTCGCGCAGAATGGCGCGCGCCAGCGGATGTTCGGACGCCTGTTCGAGGCTGGCGGCGAGGCGTAGCGCCTCGTCAGCGGTAGCGGCCAGCGCGACCACATCGGTCAGCGCTGGCTCACCCTGGGTCAGCGTGCCCGTCTTGTCGACGGCGAGGACGCTGATCTGACCGGCGCGCTCGAGCGCATCGGCATTCCTCACCAGGATGCCTGCGGCGGCTCCCTGGCCGGTCGCGACGACGATTGCTGTCGGCGTCGCCAGTCCGAGCGCACATGGGCAAGCGATGACCAGCACCGCGACGGCATTGACCAGTGCCGTGCTGAAGACACCACCGATCGCCCACCAGGCGAACAGCGTGACGACGGCGATCAGGCAGATGGTCGGCACGAAGACCGCTGAAATGCGGTCGGCGAGTCGCTGCACCGAGGCTTTCGACGCCTGCGCCTGGCCGACGAGGCGAATGATTCCGGCGAGCAGTGTTTGCTCGCCGACGCCGGTTGCTCGGCAGCGCAGCATTCCCTGAGCGTTGATCGTCGCCGCGAAGACGCGTTCGCCGGCGCGTTTGGCGACCGGCATGCTTTCGCCGGTAAGCATCGCCTCATTGACCGTGGATACGCCATCAACGACCTCGCCGTCGACCGGCAGACTCTCACCCGGGCGCACGATGAAGATATCCCCGGGAATCAAAAGCGCAGCGTCGATTTCGCACAGTTCTCCGTTGCGCTCGACGCGCGCGGTCCTTGGTTGCAGGCGGACGAGCTGCTCGATGGCCTCAGTCGTCCTCGCCCGTGCACGCGCTTCGAGCTGCTTGCCGAGCAGAACGAGCGTGATGACCGCAGCCGAGGCCTCGAAGTAGACGTGCAGGTGCGCCAGGCCGGCGAGCGTGACGACGGCGCTGAAGAGATAGGCCATCGACGTCCCGAGGGCGACGAGAACGTCCATGTTCGCCGCCCCCGAGCGCAGCGCGTTGGCGGCGCCGCGATAGAAACGCCAGCCGATCCAGAACTGCACGGGGGTCGCCAGTACCAGTTGCAGCCAGCGCGGCAGGAGTTCGTCGTGCGTCGGCGCGGAGGGATCGAGCAGGCCCAGCATCGGCACGACCAGCGGCAGCGTCAGCCCGATCGCGAAGTAGAGCTGCCGCAAGTCGGCGCGGCGAACTTCGGCCTTCCTGGCCTGTTCGTCGGCTGCCGTCGTGGTTATGCGCGGCCGCGCTATGAAGCCGGCGCGGCTGATCGTTGCCAGCAAGAGCTCGAGTCCGGCGAGCTGCGGGACGTAACGGATGTTGGCGCGCTCTGTCGCCAGATTGACCACTGCTTCGACGCCCGGCAGACGGTTGAGCTGCTTTTCTATGCGCGCCGAACAAGCGGCGCAGGTCATTCCCTCGATGAGCAGTTCGACCGTCTGCGCCGCAGCGCCGAGTTCTTCTCCGGGCGCCATCTTCAGGCGAGCAGGAGCTGGCGGGTGCTGGTGAACAGGCCCCAGACGCCGAAGCACAGGATGATCGCCGCGCTCAGCCAGCGAACTGCCGGAAGCCGAGTGTAAGCGTGCAGCCGACTGGCGAGCAGTCCGGCGAGAAGCAGGTTGGGCAGCGTGCCGATGCCGAAAGCCAGCATCATTCCGCTGCCGTGCAGCGCAGAACCGCTGGTCAGGGCGTTGGCCAACGCCGAATAGACCAGTCCGCAGGGCAGCCAGCCCCAGAGCAGGCCGAGCGGAAAAGCCTGGACGAAGCTGCGTGCGGGCAGAAAGCTGCGCGCAAGCGGTTGCAGATAACGCCAGAGCTTCTGCCCGAGCCGCTCGGGCCAGGCGAGGGCAGCGCCGACACCCATCAGGTAGAAGGCAAGCGCGATCAGCATCAGGTTGGCCAGTATGGACAGCACGAGGCGAATCGGCAGTGGCCCCGACAGGGCAATGCTGGCCTCGCCGAGTGCCCCGGCGAGTGCGCCGGCCAGGCAGTAGGAGGAGACTCTTCCGGCGTTGTACGCCAGGTGCAGCGTGATTGACGGCGGTCCGCCGAAGGACAGCGCGCCGACGATTCCGCCACACATGCCGGCGCAGTGCGTCCCTCCGAGCAGGCCGATCAGCAGCAGGGCAAGGTAAGTGGTTTGCGGCATCAGCGCAGGCGATGCATTGTCGAACGCGAAGAGGAGCGATTCTACTCTCTTCCGTTCGCGCGCCGGCGAAGTCGGCTCAGATCACTTTCGAGTAACGTGTGCGCTGCCGGTCGGCGCGCAGATAGCGATCAAAGACCATCGATATGGCGCGCACCAGCATGCGACCGCGCGGCAGCACGCTGATCCACTTGTCGTCGATACGAACCAGGCCGGCGGCCACGAGTTCCTGCAGGTCTTCCAGTTCGGTTGCGAAGTACTTCGCGAAATCGATCAGGTGCGCGATCTCGATCGACTCGATCGACAATTCGAAGTGGCACATCAGCGACTGGATGATCGAGCGCCGCAGCAGGTCGTCGGCATTCAGCTCGATTCCGCGATAGACCGGCAAGCTGGCGCTGTCGAGCAGATCGTAGTACTCGTCGAGCGTCTTGACGTTCTGGCTGTACGTTGGACCGACCTTGCTGATCGACGAAATGCCGAAGGCCAGCAGATCACAGTCCGAATGCGTCGAATAGCCCTGAAAGTTGCGATGCAAGCGGCCTTGCCGTTGCGCCACCGCCAGTTCGTCATCGGGTTTGGCGAAGTGGTCCATGCCGATGTAGACGTAGCCGGCTTCGGTCATGCGCGCGATGGCCAGCGCGAGGATCTGCAGTCGCTCGTCGGGGCTCGGCATGTCGGCTTCGAGAATCCTTCGCTGCGGCTTGAAGAGGCTGGGCAG
>NZ_JAVMKF010000199.1:0-3782 GCF_031732815.1 Accumulibacter sp.
GCCAGAACATGCAGCTCAACTGGCCGCAGTTCGAGGAAACGCCGGACATGCTGGCCGAGCTGGCGAGTGTCCAGATGCACGCCGTGCAGACTTCCGGCAACTGCGTACGCAACATCACCACCGACGCCTTCGCGGGCCGCGCGCCGGACGAACAGGTAGACCCTCGCCCCTACTGCGAACTGCTCCGCCAGTGGTCGACCTTCCACCCCGAGTTCGCCTTCCTGCCGCGCAAGTTCAAGATCGCCGTCAATGCCGCGACGACCGATCGTGCGGTAATACGCGCACACGACATCGGCCTGGATGTGCAACGCAAAACCGACGGTGAGATTGGCTTCCGCGTCTTCGTCGGTGGTGGGCTCGGACGGACACCGATACTCGGCCAGGTGCTACGCGATTTCCTGCCGCGCCAGCACCTGCTGACCTACCTGGAAGCGATCATCCGCCTCTACAACCTCTACGGGCGCCGCGACAATCTGTACAAGGCGCGCATCAAGATCCTCGTCCAGGCGCTTGGCATCGAGGAGTTCGCCCGTCAGGTGGAGGCCGAGTGGGCGCACCTGCGCGATGGACCATCAACGGTTCCCGCAGAGGAATTCGACCGCCTGGCGAAGCACTTTCCGTTGCCCGCGTGGCAGCCGCTGGCGGCCGAAGATGTTCGCCATACGGCCCATCTGGCGAGCGACCGCGCCTTTGCCAACTGGGTCAGCCGCTCGGTCCACGCCCACCGCACGCCCGGCTACGCGGCCGTCACGCTGTCCCTGAAAGCACCGGGCAGCGCCCCCGGCGACATCACCGACGAACAGATGCTGGTTGCCGCCGACCTCGCCGAGCGCTTCAGTTTCGGCGAACTGCGCGTGACGCACGAACAGAACCTGGTTCTCGCCGACGTTCGCCTGGCTGACCTCTACGACCTCTGGCAAGTCGCCCGCCAACATCGTCTGGCCACCGCAAATATCGGCCTGCTAACCGACATGATCTGCTGTCCGGGCGGCGACCTCTGCGCGCTCGCCAACGCCCGTTCGGTGCCGATCGCGCAGGCCGTGCACGAGCGTTTCGACGACCTCGACTATCTGTACGACATCGGCGACATTTCGCTCAACATCTCGGGTTGCATGAACTCCTGTGGTCACCACCACGTGGCCAACATCGGCATCCTCGGCGTCGACAAGAACGATGAGGAGTGGTACCAGGTAACCCTCGGCGGCCAGCAGGGCAACGCGACGACGCTCGGCAAGGTGATCGGCCCGTCGTTTCGCGCGCACGAAATCCCTGACGTGATCGCTGCGCTGATTGCGGTCTATGTCGAGCAACGTACCCCGAGCGAGCGTTTCATCGATACGCTGCAACGGATCGGCAGCGATGCGTTCAAGGCGCGCGCCTACGCCGGACGCGACCGGCGGCGTGGCGCAAGCCGCGTCGACCTGAAGGACAAGGAAAGCGAGGCGCTGCATGTCTAGAATGATCAGGCACGGGCAAATCGTCGCCGACGACTGGCAGATTCTCGCGCTGGGCGAAGGCGCCAAAGCGGAGTCGGTCGAGTTGCCGAACGGCCGGACGCTACTGCCGCTCGCCGTATGGCTGGCCCACCGCGACCAGGTAGCGGACCGACCCGAGAGCTTTGGCGTCTGGCTCAACAGCCACGAGGAACCCGCCGCCCTGGTCGGCGATTTAGCGCGCCTGGCGGTGATCGGGGTCAACTTCCCCAAATTTACCGACGGCCGCGGGTATTCGATTGCCCGCCTCCTGCGCGAGCGTCACCACTACCAGGGCGAGATTCGCGCGCTCGGCGACGTCCTCCAGGATCAATTGTTCTACATGCAGCGTTGCGGCTTCGACGCGTTCGTCGTGCGCGCCGACAAGGATATCGAGCGGGCGCTTGCGGGACTACGCGTCTTCAGTGAAACGTATCAGGCAGGCGTCGATCAGCCGCAGCCGCTCTTTTGCCGTCGCGCCAAGGCAGAGACGACATGAGCCGAGCGCTGGATGTCGCCGATCCGGCGCTGCGTGACTCGCTGACCCAGCGCGTCGAGGCCGCGCGCGCACTCTTGCGGACGATCGCCGCCGACTTCTCGCCGGCGGCGTTTGCCTGCAGCCTCGGCGCCGAGGATATGGTGCTCACCGATCTGATCGTCCGCGAACGCCTGCCGATCGAGATTTTCTCGCTCGACACCGGCCGCCTGCCGGCCGAGACCTACGAGCTGATCGATACGCTGCACAAGCACTACGGCCTGAAACTGCGCCTTTTCTATCCGCGCCATGAGCTCGTCGAAAGCTACACGCGGGAAAATGGCATCAACGCCTTCTACGACTCGATCGAACTGCGCCAACGCTGTTGTTTCGTGCGCAAGGTCGAACCGCTGCAACGCGCGCTGGCCGGACGCAAGGCCTGGATCACCGGCTTGCGCGCCAGTCAGGCGGCAACACGCGCCGGCCTGCCATTGCGCAGTTTCGATGCCGACCACGGCGACGGCGGGCTGGAAAAGTTCAACCCGCTTGCCGATTGGAGCGAGAACGAGGTTTGGGCGTATCTGAAGCTCAATCAAGTGCCGTACAATGCGCTGCACGACCGCTTTTACCCCAGCATAGGCTGCGCCCCATGCACCCGTGCGATCACCCCGGGCGAAGACATCCGCGCCGGCCGCTGGTGGTGGGAGAACCCGGAAGCGAAGGAGTGTGGTCTGCACGTCAAACGACCCTGAGCATGGACATTCACGCCAAACCCATCGCCGAGCGCATCGACTGGCTGTTCGGGCTGGCTGACCGGCACGGTGCAATTTTCCGTAGTCCGGAAGCCTGGCTGGCGCGCGAGCGCTACCTCGCCGAACATCCGACGGCGATCGCCGTGCTCAAATGCATGGACGGGCGGATCAACATTCCCGTGGCAACCAACACGCCGGTCGGCATCCTGATGCCCTTCCGCAACCTCGGCGGCATCTTCGACCTCGGCTGGCCGCACCTCGGCGAGGTTCTTGCACACCATGTGCAGCGAGTCGTCGGCGCCGGACGGCACGTCGTCTTCCTCGTCACCTACCATTACTCGCAAGGCGATCCGCGCCGCGGCTGCGCCGGCTTCCAGTACGATACGGCGGCAGCCATCGCTCATACGCATGAAATCCGTCGGCAAATCGAGCATATCTTCGGCAGCAACCACGGCACCGTCTATCCGCTCGTCTGTGGTTTCGAAACCGACGAAGACGCGCTGGTCATTCACGGCACGACGGGCGATACGCTAGACCTGTCGACGCTGACCTCGACCGACCGGGCCACACTCGAACTGCGCCTGGCCGCCCTGCTCCCTGACATGCCGGCACGCATGCGCGCCGACCTGCTGCCGCTGCTCTACGGAAACCTGGAGCATATCGAGACGGTGCGCGCGCAGATTCGCCGCAACGAGCGCCTGCTCGACATCGAGCATCGCGAATGGATGATTTGCCTTGGCCGCGGTTTCGACTTTCTGCACACGCCGAACATCGCGCTGATCATCGGCCCCTACAGCCCGAACCTGGATGTCCCCATTCGCCGAGCAGCGGGAATCATCGAAGCCAACATGCAGGCCGGAAGGATTCCCGATGACGGCTTTCTGCTCCTCGCCTCGGTCCCTTACGACGAAATCGGCGTCGACCGGGCGCGCGCCGAGCTCAAGTCGCGCTTTCTGTCGACCTTTGCCGCCGAGGTGATCCGTGCCGAGTTTCCGCGCCTCGGCGAACAGATGACGATCCGCAACGCAGTCCTCGACTGGCGCTCGCGCACGCTGGAAGCCATCTCCTGCGCCAGTTGACACC
>NZ_JAVMKF010000200.1:0-22063 GCF_031732815.1 Accumulibacter sp.
GTTTGCGCCAGCGCCGGGCGCAGCGCCGCCGCCGGCCGGCGATCCGCCTGCCGCCGATGGCCGCGCCGGAGCTGAGCACCGCCCGGCGCTTGGCCGCTACGGCGAAGCCGCGCCTGGCGATCCGGTGCACGCGGCGCCGGGCGCAGCGGTGATCGACGCGGTGGCCGAAGAGCTGCTCTGCGAACGCCTGCTGATGCTCTGCGAAGACCGTCTGCGCGAGCAGGCGATGCGCCATTTCGGCTTCACCGGCGGGCTGATCTGAGATGGCGCTCGAACTCGCCGGCGTCGCCATCGACCAACTGGTCAGCCTGGAGGCGAGCGAAGTCGCGCGTTTCGTGCGCCACGCAGTGCCCGGAATGAACGGCGAACTGGCGCAGGACCTGGGCCGGCCGAGTGTGCGCATCCGCCTGCGCGGAATCTTCTACGGCAGCGACGCGGCCGATCGCCTCGGCCAGCTGCGCGGTCATCTGCTGGCCCGCCAGCCGGTCGATTTCCTTTGCGAACTGACCGGTGAAGGCTATTTCGCGCAGGTCATCGTCGACCAGCTCGAAGTCGCCGAGCGCGCCGGGCGGCCGGACGAATTCGACTACGAGTGCGTCGTCACCGAATACGTCCCGCCGCCACCGCCGCCGGCGAGCAGCCTGCTCGACGGAATCGACGCCGGCCTGCTCGACGAGGCGACGGCGATGATGGACGACATCCAGAACGCCCTCGCCGAAGTCGCCGGCCTGGCCGGCCTGCTCGCCGGCGCAGCCGATTTCGCCGATCCGACGACGCGCTTGCCGGCGATGCTCGACAGCTTCACCGGCCTCGCCGGCGGCGCCGGCGGCACGCTGCGCGGCCTGGGAGACTTGCTGTGAGCGGCGCCAGCGCCAGTCTGCCGAACCTGCAGCGGGCGAGCAACGCTGCGGCGAACGTCCAATCGGGTCTGAACGGCTTCCTGCGCGTTGCTGGCGGGCTCGCCGACGGCGGCGCGGATTCGCCGCTGCACGCGCTCGGCCAGGCACTTGGCGGTCTCGAACAGGCGCTCGATATCGACCTCAGCGGGCTGTCGGAACGCCTGCCGGCAACGCTGACGAACATCGAGCAGGCCCTGCCGGCCGATGCCCTGCGCTTCGTCGAAGACCTCAAGGCGCATTATCAGGAGGTCGTCGGCTTTCTCAACGCGAGCGAACTGCTGCGCCAGATCAGGCCGGGAACGACGCTGCAGGAAACCGCACTGGGGCTGATCGACGACTTGCTCGAGCTGCTCGGCAGCCGGCTGGACACGCTCGGCGCCTCGCTGCTCGACGCGGCGACGCTCGAACGCGTGCGCCGGGCGCTCGCCGCGCTTGACGACCTGGCGGCGGGAAACCCGCTGTCGGCCGACGAGCTGCTCGACTTTCTCGGCGAGAATCTGCTCGGCGTCGCGCCCGAGCTGCTGCAGCCGGCCCGTCACCATCTGGCCGGCGCATTGGCGCTGCTCGAGCCGCTGACGGCGGCGGCGCTGGCGACGACGACGGCGCCGGCGAGCGCCGCGGCAGCCCTCGCCTGGCGCCAGCTCGGCCAGTCGCTGCGCGACTTCGACGCCGACGACGCGGCTGCCTATGGCGTCGTGCAAGGCGAACTCGACGCGCTGCGCGCGGCGCACGAGGCCGCCTTTGTCGCTCTTGAGGAAGTCCTGCAGGACCTCACCGCTGTGCTCGCCAGCGCGCAGTGGGAGACGCTGTTCACCGCCTACGCCGAGGTGCTGCGGGCCATTCCGCTGCCCGCCCCGGCGACGCTGGACGACGCCGTCGAGGCGCTCGCCGGGGCACTCGAAATGCTCCTCGCGCGCCTGACGATGAGTCTGTCGCCGGCCGATCTGGCGGCGCAGGTCGCCCGCCTGTCGAGCGCGCTGCACGACATGTTCGCCGCTTCACCGCTCGCCCAGGTACGCCAGATCCTGATCGACTTCATCAGCCAGGTGCGCCAGCGCATCGAAGCGGTGCCGGTGGCGGCGGTCGAGACGGCGGTGCACGCGATGCTGCAGACGGTGCGCCAGCAGATCGACGAACTCGGCATTGGCGAAGTGCGCAGCCGGATCAACCAGGCGTTCGCGCAGGCGAACGATTTCGTCGATCAGCGGCTGAGCGACGATCTGCTCGACGGCGTCAATGACGCACTGGCGTCGGCGCTGGCGCAGTTGCAGAACGTTCCGATCGCCGAACTCGGCCAGGAACTGGCCAACGCGGTCGGCGAGGCCGGGCAGGTCGTCGCCGATCTGCAGCGCCAGATGGCGGCCGGGCTGGACGAGATACGCACGCTGCTCGCCTCGCTCGACGGAATCGACTTCCGTCCGCTGGCCGACGAGGTGATCGACGAAATCGACGCGCTGACCGCGAAACTCGCCGCGATCAAGCCGGAAGCGCTCTCCGACGGCGAGCGCATCGCGCTGCAGGCGGGCCTCTCGCTGTTGCGCGCAGTCGACCTCGAAGGAATGATCGAAGGCGAGCTGAAGACCGGCTTCGCCAGCGTCGAGAACGAACTTGCGCAAGCGGTGCGCAGCGTTCTCGACGCCTGGCTCGAGTTTCGCCGCCGCATCGGCGGCCTCGACGGATCGGCACTCGCCGCGCCGGTGAACAGCCTGCTCGATCAGGTCGGCGAGCGCGTCCTGGCGCTCAACGGCAGCCTCGTCGTCGCGCCGCTCGAAGAACTGCTCGCGCAGCTTCTCGCCAAGGCGCAAGCGCTTTCGCCAGCGGCCTTGCTCGAACCGCTGGAACAGCCTTACGCACGCGTGCTGCAGACGATAGAGCGGGCCAATCCAGCGGTCTGGGTCGAGCCCTTGCGCGTGCTGCACGGAGAAATCAACCGCCTGATCGACCTGATCGACATCACGCCGCTGTTGACGGCGCTTGCCGAAAAGGAAAGGCAGGTCTTCGCCCAGTTGCGCCAGCAACTCGTCGGCGCGCTCGACGCGGTCGATCTGCCGCCGCCGCTCGACGCTTTCTACGCGCAGATGAAAGCACTCGTCGTCGGCCTGAGCGATGCCGTATTCAGCGATCCCGAGCTTGCCCTGCGCCAGGTCAACCTGGCGATGGCGGATTCGCTGCGCCCGAGTGCGCTGTTCGCTCCGCTCGACCAGGCTTTCGACCGCTTGCTGGCGGCGCTCGATGCACTGCCGGAAGACGACATCGTGGCTGCGCTGGAGGCTTTGCGCCAGGGTTTGGGCGCCGCGTTGCCGGCGCTCGATCCGGCCCGGCTGATCGGCACGCTGCGCGCCGCGCATGGCCGGCTGGCCGCGCTGGCGCCGGTCAACCTGCCCGGCGTCGTCGGCCTGCCGGCGCTGCGCGCCGGTCTGGAGGCCAAGCTGGCACTGTCGTCGGCCGACGCCGCAGCCAAGGCGTCGTTGCTCGCCCGTTTCGACCTGACGCTGGCGCCGCTCGATCCGGCGCTCGCCGGCGGTCGACTGCAGCGCGTGCACAGCGCGCACACCAGCGCCCTGGCGGCGCTGCGCCGGCGCATCAACGCGCTCGACAGTGCGCCCGCAGAAGGCGAGTTTCAGCGTCTGAACAGCGCGCTGACGCGCCTGCTGCCGGATTTCCTGCGCCAATCGACGGCGCTCCAGGCGGCCGACGTGCGTGCTGCGCTCGCCACGCTGCGACCGTCGACCAAGGCGCGCCGCATCGATCTCGCTTACGAGCGCTTCCTGGCCCAGCTTGCGCCGCTGCAGGGGGCGCTGGAGACAGCGGTCAATGGCTTTTTCGGCGAGCTTCGGCAGGCGGCGCTGGCGCTTCATCCGGATGGCCTGAAGTCGGCGCTGGCTGAGGTCTACGCCAGCGTGCGCAGCAAGCTGGCCGTCCTTGATCCGGACGAAGTTGCCGCCGCGCTGCGCGCCAGCGTCTGGGACCCGCTGCTCGAACCGCTGCACGCGCTCGACCCGGCGGCGCTCAAGCCGCCGCTCGACGCGCTGTTCCGCAACCTGGTGGACAAGATCGGCGCTGGCGGGCGCCGCCTGTTGCAGCAGATCAGGCAGGCGATCGACCTCTTTCTCGGTCGCCTCCGGCAGGCGCTGAGCGGCGTTCTGGCGACGCTGAAGGAAAAGATCGGGCTCATCCTGGCCGGCGTCGAGCAACTGCTCGGACAGATCGATCAGCTCGTCGTCGACGATCTGTTCGAGCGCCTGCTCGCCTTGCTGGCCAACCTGCAGATCAGCTTCGAGCAGGAACTCGAGCGCGTGCATCATCAGTTCGACGCGATGCTGGCGGCGATTCCGCTGTCCGGCTCGGCACAGGTGTCGATCGGATGAGCGCGCTTGCCCGCTTGCGCGCCTGGCAGGCCGAGCAGGCCACGCTGCGCCAGATCGTCGTCGAGGACGGGCTGCCGAGCGCGGTGTGCGAAGCCGGCGGACTGTCGCGCTACACCTGGCAGGCCGGCGAACTGGCCGAGATCGTCGAGGCCGACGGCGAAGCGTGGCGCTACGCCTATGGCGCCGACGGGCGTCTGCTGGCGGTCGAGCGCAACGGTCAGCGCTGGGCCGACTACCGCTACGACGCCAGCGGCCGCCTGAGCGAAGTGCAGCGCGCGGACGGGCCGCTGGCGCATGCCTACGACGAGCGGGGCCGGCTGCAGCGCACGCTGCGCGGCGACGCCAGCCCGCTGGTCTATCGCTGGCAGGGAGAGCGCGTGCTCAGCGCGCGCTGCGACCGCGAAGAAAGCCGTTTCCACTACGACGATCAAGGACGTGTCGTCGGTGTGGACCAGCAGGTCGACGGGCGCCAACTGTCGCTGCGCCGCAGCTTCGACCAACAAGGGCGGCTGGCCGAGCTCGTTTTCCCGCAGTGGGAGCAGACGATTTCCTTTGCCTGGGACGAACGCGGTTGCCCGGCGGGAATCGACTGGAACGGCCAGCGCATCGTCGCTTTCGGCAACGACCCGGCGCACCGGCGCACCTGGCAGCGCGGCAGCGACGGGGTGCTGCTCGAGACCTGGCACGAGGCGAGCAGCGGGCAGGCCGTCGACCAGCGGATGACGCACGCCGGAAAGCCGCTGTGGCGCTGCCGGCTGCAGCGCGACGAGGCTTTCCGCCTGATCGGTGAAGGCGAGCGCACGTATGCCTACGATGCCGCCGGACGGTTGAGCGAGGTGCGCGCCGGCGAACGCGTCTGGCGCTACGCTTGCGATGCGCGCGACAATCCGCTGCCCGATCCGGCCGTCGTACACGGCGTCGAGCACGACGCCGCCGGGCGCATTCGCCTGGTCCGCCAGGGCGCGGTCGAGCGCGTCTTTCGCCACAATCAGGCGGGCGAACTGCTCGAAGTTCTGCACGACGGCCGCCGTGTCGCGCGTTGCGCTTACGACCACAAGGGGCGGCTGGTCGTCAAGGCCGGTCCGGCGGGCGTCGAGCGCTACCTGTACGGGCCCGACGACGCGCTGCTCGCGGTGGCCGACGGCGAAGGGCGGCCGCAGTTGATCTACCTGCGCCTGCCGACCGGCATCGTCGGTCTGATCGATTTTCGCGCGTCGACCGCCGGCCGCGCGGTTTGCCTGCACTGCGACGTGCATGGCAACCTGATTTTCGCCGGGAGCGCCGAGGGGACGGCCGCGGGGACGATCGCCGGCCCCTTCGCCAGCGACGCCTTCGGTCTGCCGCTGCAGACGCCGGACGAACTGCCCTACCTCTATCGCGCACGCGTCTGGCACGCCGACCTTGGCCTCTACCGCGTCGGCGGTCGCTGGTACGACCCGCTGCTGCGCCGCTTCCTGACGCCCGATACCTGTACCGGCGCGCCCGACGATGCGCGCCTGGTCAATCCCTTCCGGCTGGCCGGCGAGCAGCGCATGGCGCGTGCGCAGATCCTCGGCGACTGGCTGCGCCAGCCCCGGCTGCGCAATCGCTGGGCTTTCTGCGCCAACGATCCGGTCAACCGCTTCGATCCGGACGGCCACTGGAGCTTCGGTGGCGTCATGCTCTCCGTGCTCGGCGTCCTGTGGACCTTGCCGAACACCGCTTTCGGCCTCGCCGTCGAGGTCAGTTGCCTGATCGGCGAAGTCGTTCGCTGGCTCGTCTGGCTGTTTTCCGGCGGCAACGCGAGCTGGCAGACGCCGGGTTTCGACGTTGCCGCCTCGGGTCGGCTGAATGCTTTTGCCCTGGTCTTCAAGGGTGGCTGGCTGGGCTCGTTCGAGAATCTGCTCGGCATCACCTTCGGCAACGTCTTCTTCGTCAACGGCGAGTACGAACAGCATCCCGACTGGCAGCGGCTGCCCGATCCGGTGACGCCGTCGGCCTACGGCGGGACGCAGACGATCGCCAAGAGCCAGGCGCTCTACGAACACGAATTGCGCCACGTCAATCAGTACAGTTGGTGGGGACCGTTCTTCCACCTCGGCCTGCCGCTGTTCGGCGTCTATGAGTGGGACGTCATTCTCAACGGCTATCAGAACGCGAGTCTGGAAGAAGACGCGCGCGCCCACGGCGGTTTCTGATGGCCACGCCGCGCCCGCAGTTTTCGTTTTCCGCCGGCGCGCTGAGCAGCGACTCGTCGTCGCCGGTCGCCGGCCCGCTGCGTTTCGTCGTCGAGCGCAGTGTGGACGTGCCGATCGATGGCCTGCGCGTGACGCTTGCGGCGAGCGGCGGCGTCGCGCCCGGCGACCCGGTCGAGCTTGCCTTGGGCGACGAGGATGGTGTCGAGCGCGTGTTTACCGGCAGCGTCGCCGAAATCCGACCACGCCTGGGCGGTTGCGCGATCTTCTGCGTCGGCACGATGCTGGCGCTGGTCGATCTGCGCGTCTCGTCGTCCTATCGCGACACCAGCGCCGGCGACGTCGTGCGCGACCTCGTCGGGCAGGCGGCGCTGAGCGCCGGCGAGATCGACGACGGGATCACGCTGGCGCGCTTCGCCGTCGAACGCCGGCTTGGCGCGCACGCCCAACTGCGCCGACTGGCTGAGCGGCTCGGTTATTCGCTGTTTGCCGACCGCCTTGGCAAGGTTCATTTCCGCGCGCTCGGCGCCGCCGCCGGACTACGCGCGGGCGGCGCCGCGGCGCTCGCCGGGGCCGCTGCCGCGGCGTCGACGGCGCTCGGCACGAACGCCAGCGGCGCGTTCGCCTACGGCCGGCATCTGCTCGCCGCGGCTGGCCGGCAGCGTCCGGCGCTGGGCCGACGACTGCTGGTCGGCGGCGAGAGCCCGATGTCGGGGCAGGGCGAGGACAAGAGCTTCTGGCTGACGGCGATCGACAGCGACTTTCAGGATGCGGCCGGCGACGGGCCGGAAATGCTGATCACCGATCCGACGGCGCGGACGAAGGACATGGCGGGCCGCTTCGCCGCCGGTTACGCGGCCAGCCTGGCCAATCGCAACAGCGAGTTGCGCCTGCGCGTGCTGGGCATGCCGGGGCTCGAGCTGGGTGACCCGGCGAGCGCGGCGGATGCACCGGAAAGCGGGCTGAATGGCGGCGGCCATGTGCGCAGCCTGCGCCACTGCTTCAGCGCACGCGAGGGTTTCGTCAGCGAAATCGGCGTCGCCCGCGGGGCAGGCGAATGAACGACCTGCTCGAGCTCATCCGGCGCTGCGTGCGCGAGGAAATTGCCGCCCGGCGCGGACCGCAGTTGGCGACGGTGACCGCGCTGAGCGCGCACAGCGCGAGCGACGATACGGCGAACTACGAGGCCGACGTGCGCCTCAAACACGACGGTCTGGAAATTGCGCAGGTGCCGATCGCCGTCAGCCACGTCGGTTTTGCCGCGCCGCCGCGTGTCGGCGATCTGGTCCTGGTCGAGTTTGTCGACGGCGACCTGCAGCAGCCGCTGATCACCGGTCGCTTCTACCACGACCAGGAAAGGGTGCCGCTCTTTCGCGACAACGAGGTGCTTTTCGAGCACCGCCTGGCCGACGACACGGTCAACCACCTGCGTTTTGCCGACGATGGATCGATTTTCCTGCAGCGCGAGGTGAAGAAGCGCGTGGACAACAGCGAGTTCACCGCCGGCCTGCGCATTGCGCCCGACGGCCTGATCGAAATCAAGGCGGGAAGCAAGATCAGCGTCACGCTCGACGGCAAGAACGAAAAGGTGACGATCGTCTGCGACGGCAAGCCGATCGATCTGACGTGCTCGAAACTGACCGTAGACGCCGACGTCCAGATTCGCAAGACGCTCACCGTCGATGGCGACGGAACGATCAAGGGAACCGGCAAGATCAGCAGCGTGACGATCTCCGGCACCGACATTTCGGGGGGCGCCTGATGGCTGACATGACCCTCGGCGGGACGCTCAACCTGATGGGTACGCTGAGCTTCAAACCGAGCGCCGGCGGCAAGCTGCTGATCGGCGCGGCGGCGAGCGAAGCGCTGGTCGAAGTGACGCCGAGCGATCCGCCGCAATGCACTTCGGCGCCGCCGGTCATCCTGCCGCCTCCGCCGGCTTCGCCCCTGCAGCCGCAACCGACGGTATGGATCGTCAACAGCTTCAACAAGACGGTCAAAGCGGGAAACCGCAACCTCGTCGCGCTCGGCATGGTGCTGCAGGGGCAAGCCGGCGCGCCGGTATGGCCGGGAATGCTGCTGCCGAGTACGGGCAATTCGACGGTGACGGTGAACCACATCCCGGTGAACGTGGTCAACGATAAGGCGGTGATCTTCCCGTCGGGCGGATCGGCCACCTTCACGACGAGCGGCCAACCATGAACAGCCCAGCCCTGCAGATCGTCCAGCCAGTCGATGGCAGCGCTTTTCCCGCCGGAACACCGGTCGCGCTGCGCGCGCGGCTGACCGGCGATACCGCCGGCCTGTATGTCAAGTGGTATTCGTCGCTCAACTCGGCGGCGACGGCCGAGCACCCGGAGCTGAATGTGGCCGACCATTCGCTCGCCATGCTCGACTGGAGCGCCGCGCTGCCCGAGTTCGGCAGCCACGCGCTGGTCGTCGCGGCGCTCGACCACGCCAGCGACACGGCGGCCGTCAGACGCTCGGCGATGGCCGGCGGCGCGCCGCCGGAAGCGCCGCAGCCCTGCGTCGTGCACCGCCTGGTCGCACAGATCCGCACGCCGGCGACCGATGGTCAGGTGGTGTCGAAGGGCGCCTGCACTTTCGAGTTCCTGGCGCCGGCGCGCTGGGCCAGGGAAACGCCGCCGGCAAGCAACAACTGGGTCGCCGATGCCGACTACCAGCGCCTCAACGGCATCTCGTTCAGTCTGCGCCTGGCACCGGCCGGCCCGCCGGACGCCGCGCATACGGCCGAGTGGTCGCTCGATCTGGCCAGCCTGCCGTTCTTCCGTGCCGACGACGCCACCTGGCTGCGGCGCAGCGGCCCGCTGCCGGGCAATCTGGCCACCGGCAACTATCTCCTGAGCCTGTTCGTCAGCGCCGGCGGGGCGAGTGCCGTGGCGACCCGGCAACTCGTTCTCGTGGCCTGAGGGAGAGCGCGAAATGGCCAGCGAACGAGGGCAGCTTTTCGGCAGCGACCTGCGGCTGCGCGACGGTGCCGGCGGGCTCGATCTGAGCCTCGAAGGCCCGGTTGGCTGGTCGGGCGATCTGGCGCTGGCGCACGGCAACGACAACATCGTCCAGGCGCTGACGCTGCGCCTGCGCGTGCGGGTCGGCGAACTGGCGCCGCTCGGCTGGCCGGACTACGGTTCGCGTCTGCACGAGCTGATCGGCGAGCCCGACCTGCCGCGCACTCGCCTGAAGGCGCAGGCCTTCGCGCGCCAGGCGATCGAGGCCGATCCGCGCGTCCGCCAGGTGTCGGCCCTGCACGTGTTCGCGCTGCCCGGCGAGCGTTCCGTCCTTCGCCTGGCGCTGGAAGTGGCGCTGATCGACCAGCCGACGCCGCTGAACCTGGTTTTCGACCTTGCCCTGGAGGGACCATGATCGACCCCGGACATCCCTTCTCGAAGTCTTTCCAGAGGCTGGTCGATGGGCTCGTCGGCAGTCTGCAACTCGGTGTCGAGCAAGCGGCGGCGCTGGAGCTGATCTACCGCAGCGGGACGACGAGCTATTCGCTGCACGGCGTCGGCCCGCTCAGCGGGCTGGCCGAGCAGATCACCGGTTTCGTCGCCGGCCGGCCGGCGGTATTCAAGCTCGGTCAGCACTACACCTACGCCGTCGGCCAGCTCGTCTGGCAGCCGCTGCCGGCGGCGGCCGACCCGGAAATCGCTGCCAGCTGGTTTCCCGACGACAATTCGCGCCTGAACGTCGGCTACTACTTCCGCGACCTGCCTTCCGGAATCACCGACTTCAACGCCGGTAGCGTCGCCGGTACGCTGGTGCGCTCGCTGGCGCGCGAATTCAAGCTGCTCTACGAGCAGATGGACCAGGCGTATCGGCGCGCCTTCATCGATTTCGCCGAGGGAGCGGCGCTCGACAATGTCGTCGCCCTGCTCGGCGTAGCGCGCAACCAGGCGCTGCCGGCGCAGGGCAAGGTCACTTTCTGGCTGAGAAAGGCGCCGCGCAACGACCTGGCGATCGCCGTCGGCACGCGCGTTGCCGACGCGCGCGGCCGTCTGTTCAAGGTCACCGCACCGGGCGTCATCCGCGCCACGCTGGTCGAGGAGGTGGCGGCCGCCGGCAAGGTGGCGCACACCAGCGTCGCCATCGCGAATCTGCTGCACGTGCGGGTGAAAGGCGGCACGAGCAACCTGGCGACCGTTCCGAGCAAGGCCGGCAAGCCCTTCGGCGACGACGAGACGACGATCACGCTCGCCGCCGTTCCCTCTTCGTCGATGCTGGTGGTCACTTTTCAGGCGCGCCGGCCGCAGGTCGAGGTGCCGGTCATCGCGCTCGACAATGGCCCGGAAGGGAACCTCGGTTCGGGCAGCCTGACCGTCATGCCGACCCCGCCGCGCGGCGTCGATGGCGGCGTGGTCAACGAGCAGCCGCTGAGCGGCGGTGTCGCCGCTGAAGGCGACGAACAACTGCGCGAGCGCGCCAAACACGCGCTCGAACGCGCCGGGAACGCGACGCTGAACGCCATTCGCTACGCGGTGATGACGATCGACGGCGTAGACAGCGTCGAAGTGCGCGACTGCTCGCTCGACGCGGCGATTCCGCTCGGCGAAGTCTGGGTGCGCTTTTCGACCGGCAAGCCGGATCTCGTCGGGCCGCTGGTCAGCGACATCGTCGAGCGGACGCGCGCGGCCGGCATCAAGGCCGTCGTCAGCCAGGTGCGCACGGTCACGCTGAGCGGCAGCTTCCTGGTCATCGGCGACGCCAGCGGCAATCTGGCCGACGCCCGCCAGCGTTACCGACTGGCGGTGATCGCCGCGCTCAAGGCGCTTGCCATCGGCGAAGCGGTATCGCCGCGCAAGCTCGCCGCGCTGGCTTTCCGGATTGCCGGCCTGGCCGACACCGGCGAGGTTCAGCTCGACTATGTGCGCGGCAGCGCGGCGCCGGCGGCGGTCGACCGCGACCCCTTCGTCATCGACACCGGCGAACAGGCGCGGCCCGACGAAGGTGCGCTGAGCGTGCGTTCGCTGCACGCGCTGCACGTTTCGACCGCCAGCCTGGCGGTCGACGGCCGGCTGACGCTGTCGCTGCGCGTCACCGACGACGACGGCCTGGCCTTGCGCTTTCGCAACTTCCAGCTCGCGCTGCTCGCCACCGTGCGGGCAAAGCTGGCGAGCACGCCGAATCAGCCGCTGCAGCAGGTCGCGCAGGTGGCCGGCACGGTGACGCTGGCCGCCGCCGAGCAGGCGACACCGGTCTTCGCCACCGTGCTCATCGCCAACCGCGCCAGCCTCGACGCGGCGAGCGCCGAAATCGTCGTGCAGGCCGCCGCCTATCCGGGAATCGTTCCCGCTTCGGCGCACCTCGCCCTGTAGCCGGGAGAAGACGCCGTGTCGTTCAAGACCGACCGCCTGACCGCCCTTTTTCCGGACGTTTACGCCGCGCGCGAAGGCGACTCGCTGCTCCACCGCCTGCTCGACGCGCTCGCCGCCGAGCTGCTGCACAGCGACGCGGCGGTCAAGGATCTGCTCAAGTCGCACTGGATCGATCACGCCAGCGGGGGCGGCCTCGATGGTCTCGGCAGCTTGCTCGGCGTCGCGCGCCGCCGCCTGCCCGACGGCACGAGCGAGGGCGACGACACTTTCCGGCCTCTGCTCAAGTCGACCGTTCTCTCTTTTGTCGGCGGGGGCACGGTCGAAGCGCTGAAGGGCGCCATCCGCGCCGCGCTTGGCCTGCCTTACGACCTGGCGCTGTTCGAGCGTCAACTGGTCGGCGCCGGCGGCAAGACGAGCACGGGGATGGCCGATCTGATCGCCGGCCTCGACCGACTGGTAAGGATCGAAGAGTTCTCGCCAAAAGCCGAAGTCGTGCTGGGCAACGCGCCGGCCAGCGCCGGCGGCAGCAGCGTGACGCTGGAAGTCAATTTCGCGACGATAGAAGCGGTCGCGCCGCGCATCGAATGGAGCTTCACGCAGGGTGCCGGGCGCCACCTTTCGCTCGTCCGCCAGGACTCCGGCGCGGGAGTCGCCTCGCGCGAGGAGTTCGTCGTTCCGCAGGGCAGCACGCTGGTTCTCGCCGAAGACGCGAGCGGCCGCTTCTCGGCCTCGATCGGGACGAGCGAGGTCAGCGACTGGTTCGTCGATATCGGCGGTACGGCGCCGGCAGTGCTGCCGAAGGTTCCCACCGGCGATTCGAAATGGGTCTTTTCGGCGGCGCGCGCCGGCGAGTTCGGTTTTTCGACCTACGACAGCGGCGAGACCTTCGACGCGCCGGCTTTCGCCATCCGCATGGCATGGATTCGCTATCAGCCGCTGACCTTCGATGTCGTCGTTCCGTACTTCGTCGACGCGGCGGTCAAACGCATCCTGGCGGGCACCGGCTACGAAAAGCGCTTCCGCGTTTTTGCCGGCCTCTCGCTCGACGCCATCCAGCGCGTGGTGGACAGCAAGCGGGCGGCCGGCGTGCGCGGCATGGTACAGTATTCGCTCTCTTTGCCCGGCGAATCGTTCGAGCGGGTCCCCTGGGAAGATCATGCCGCGGGCGAGCACTTTTCCGCCGCGCTCGATCACCGGTACGGCGAGCAGCACGATGCGGACGAAGACCTGCTCGTCGGCGCGCTCGGAAGCGCGCGCGAAGTGCACGACGCGCATGAACGCTTCGCGATCGGCGGCGTCTTCGACGTTGCCGTCTCGGATGGCAGTTTCGGCTTTCAGTAAACCATTCCAGGAGCGATGAGATGCAGGAAACCATGGATATGCAAGGCCGGCTGCGTTTGCTGGTCGAAGACCGCGACGGTCGCATCGTCGCCGATCGGACGCACGCCAACCGCATCGTCAAGTCCGGACGGCAGCTCGCTGCCCAGTTGTTTGCCGGCGTCACCGGCACGCCGCCGTCGAAAGTCAGCCACATGGCGGTCGGCACCGGCGCCGACCCGGCCACCGACGACCAGACGGCGCTGCTCGCCGAACGCGACCGCAACGCCGTTTCGGCGCCGATCTACACTGAAGTCGTCGACAGCGGCGGGATCAAGCGAATCAAGGTCAGCCTGCAGACCGTGTTCGATTTCGGCGAAGCGAACGGCGCCGCGCCACTGCGCGAAGCCGGCATCTTCACCGCCGAAACGGGCGGGACGATGTACAACCGGGTGGTCTTCGATCCGGTGACCAAAGCCGATACGTTCAAGCTGACGCTGATCTGGGACGTCGTGTTCTAAGCGTTTTTCGAGGAGCTACCGCCATGCCACTGAGCCCCGATCTACCGTTTCCGAAGACCGCCGGCGACGCGATTCGCTCGAAGGACTGGAACGACCTGGTCACCGAAACGCAACGCCTGGACAACGCCAAGGTCAACCGGGCAGGTGACGCAATCAGCGGTCCGCTGACCATCGCCGGCGCACTCGCGGTCGGCACGACGACGCCGGGCAGCCGGCTGCACCTGGTCGACAGCAACACGCCGGCGGTCTTGCGCATCCAGAGCACGCGCGCTTTCGGCCAGGGACAGCTCGAATTCTGGAGCGATCCGCAAGGCAGCGCGACGGAATGGCGCCCGGCCATGCTGCAGTCGATCGACCTCGGTGGTTTCACCGGTGGTCTGGCCTTTCTCACCAACGGCAGCGGCGCCGCCAACCGCACCGGCCAGGTTGAGGCGCTGCGTCTGGTCGACGGGCGAGTCGGTATCGGCGTTGCCACGCCGGCGTTCAAGGTCGATGTCGGCGACCGCATCCGGCTGCGCCAGGGCGCCGGCGGCACCGCCGGACTCTGGCTGTACCAGACGACACCGAACGAGGACCGCGCTTTCGTCGGCATGGTGAGCGACGACGCGGTCGGTTTCTGGGGCAGCAAGGGAATCGGCTGGGGGCTGAGCATGGACGTCACGCACGGCAGCGTCGGCGTGCGTACCTCGGCGCATCCCGACGTCGGACTCTACGTCAATGGCACCGACAAGACCTACGGCCTCTACGTCTACGGAGCGTCGTCGCAGAGCCTCTACGTCAATGGCAACGCCTACATCGCCGGGCGCGCACGCGACCAGAAGATCCGCTCGTCGGTGGCGACCGGCAACCAGGTGAGTACGGCGAGCACTGGCTACGTCGATATGCCGAACATGAGCCTGACGATCAACGCGGCGATCGGCGCCTATTTCCAGATCAACGTCCAGATCAACGGCGTACAGGCCACCGGCGGGACGACGATCGGCGCCTATTTCCGCCTGCTGGTTGACGGCGGCGTGCAGGAAAGCACACGCCAGGAGTTCAACCACAACGGTTGGGAACTGCGCGGCGTGACGCTCAGCCGACTGCTCTACCTGGCCGCCGGGTCGCACACGATTGCCGTTCAGTGGGCGGTCACCAGTGGAACCCTGACCTGCTGCTGGTACGGCGACATACGGCAGATTCAGGTCATCGAACAGTAAGCGGAGGTCAGCATGTATCTGGTTATCGACAAGCGAAGCAAAACGATTCTGCACATGTCGAATTCGTTTCCCGGCGAGGAGAAGGCGGCGAAGGACGTCTTTCCCGAATTCGATCCGGCGACGATGGATTTCGGCCGTTCGCCCGAGCAGTACGTACCGACCGAGTTCGCGATCGAGAACGGCGTGGTCAAGAACCTGGCCGCGCTGACCGCCTCGGTCAACCTCGTCGAGTCGATCGATCAGGCGCGCCAGCGCAAGCTCGCGCAGTTCTCCGATGCGTCGTTCGCCGCGCGCCGCGAGCTGATCCCCGATCACGAACTGATCAACGCCGCGCTCGGCATCTACGACGCCGAGCGCGTGCAGTCGATCCGCCGCACGGTCGAGGCCTTTCGCAACGAATACCACCGCTTGGCCGCGGCGGTTGGCAAGGCGGGCTCGCCGGGCGAGCTGGAAGCAATCAAGGCGTCTTTCCCGAAAAGCGTCGTCCAGCCGGTCGTCGGTGGCGCGGCGCCGAATACGGTCGGCGCGCAAATCGTGCTCCGGGCGAAAAGCTGATGACGCAGGGTGATCTGGCGATGGAAGACCGCCTGCGGCGACGCCTGCGCGAGCTGCGCGCCGAATACGACAAGGGACGCCAGACGCTGGACGAGCTGGAAGGGCAGGCGGCGAGCGTGCGCGCGACGCTGCTGCGCATCGCTGGCGCCGTCCAGGTGCTGCAGGAGGAACTCGGCGAGAGTCCGCGCGAGACGCTGGCCGCCGCTCCGTCGGCAGCCGATCCGCCCGCCGGCTAGGCCGCCGCCATGTTGCTCGCTCTGGAAAACGCCGTCGACGCGCTGCTCAGGAGCGAGTTGCCGGCGCTGTTCGCGGGCGCGGGCGCGGCGACCGCGAGCTTTGCCAAGCAGACCTGGGATTTCGACCGCCTGTCGGCCGACCCGCTCGCCGGAGAACCTGGTCCGCAGGACGCGGTCGACGACCTGTCGTTCGACCCGGCAGTGCCGGGCGGGCCGTATTTGTTGACGCGACCGCCGTACCCGGGCAGCAAACGCGTCTATCTGCGCTCGGCTGCCGGCGAACTCGTCGCCCTTGCCCCTTCCGAGGTGGTCTGGAATCCGGCCGATGCTGCGTCGTTCTCGCTCGCACCGCGTCCCGGGCGTGATCTTGTCGGCTTCAGCCGGGTGCAGGTTCTCTACGGCGTCGTCGCCGCAGCAACCCACCTGAAAGTGCGCCACCAGCTCAGCCTGCAGATTGCCGCGGCCGACGCGGCAGCGGCCGAAAGAGCTTGCGCGCTCGCCTTGTCGGTGCTCGTCATGCACCGCGCGGCACTGTTGCGCGCCGGCGGGACGAGCTGGACGGCCAACGGCTACCAGGCGGCGAGCGTGCTGAAGGCACTCAAGTTCGCCGCCGGCGCCGCGCCAGCCAGTGCGACGCGCAGCCTGATGCTCGAAGCCGAGGTCGACCTGCGCCTCGAACGTCTGCTCGGCGCCGACGAGGGGCATGCCATCCGGCATATCGTTTCGCCCGGGCGCAGCTCCGGCAGCAAACCGATCGACGTCGATCCCGCCGTCCAGTCCTGACTGAAGCGGAGGCCACGATGGCACGCATTCACGCTTTCCTGCAGCTTGACCCCGAGCGCTCGCCCGAGCAGATCGATTTCCTGCGCAGCCGGGCGAGCGTCCTGCGCGAAGCCGGCGGGCAGTTCTGGGTCGAGCTCGACGAAGCGCAGGTCGCGACCTTCGTTGCCGAAGGCTTTGCCGTGACGACCGACGCCAACGCCGGCGTACTCAGCCTCGGCCCGCTGAGTTTCCGTCCGGCGAGCGAAACGCCGCAGCCGCCGGCGCAGCTCACCGCCGCCTTGCCGAGCGGCGAGCAGACGCCTTTCTGGCTGGTCCATTTCGTCGCACCGGTCGACAAGGCGTGGCTGGTCGACCTCGTGCTCGCCGGCGCTGTGCAGGTGCAGGTGGTCGACGCCTGCAGCGCCGTGTTCAGCATGACGGCGGCAACGGCGGACGCTGTGCGCGCGCTGCCGGTGGTCGATTTCGTCGGGGCCTACCACCCGGCGTACGCCGTCGACCTCGATCTGGCTGGCGTCGATCAAGTGTTTACCGCCGCCTCGCTGGCGACCTTGACGTTGAACCTTCCGCCCGCCACCGGCGAAGGGAATCTGCAGGTGCAGCTTTTCGACGCGCTCGACGAGGCGAGCGTGCGCCCGCTGCTGGAAGCCGCCGGGGCTACCATCGTGGCCGAAACGGCCGGTGGTTTTCTGCTCAGCGTCGCGCCCGAGCGCTGTCCGGCGATCCTCGCCGTGCCCGGCGTCTTCCATGCGGCACTGCCCGCGCGCATCGATCTGTGCAGCCACCACGCCGGGGTGATCGTCGGCGCCAACCAGGTTCGCCAACTGGGAACGGTCAACTTTCTGGTCAATCTCGATGGGGCAAGCGAAATCGGCGCGGTCGTCGATTCCGGCTTCGACGTCGGCAGCCTGGCTGGCGCGGTCGTTCCGCTGACCGGCGCGATGACGCCGTTTCATCCCGATCTGGCGACCAGCATGCGCCTGCTGCGCAACAGCAACACGCCGCAAAACACGGCGCTCGGCGTTCCCGACGGCGCTCCGCACGGAACGCACGTGGCCGGCATCGTTGCCGGCGACGGTAGCGCTTCGGGCGGTGCCAACCGCGGGATGGCGCCGCGCAGCGCCTTGATCGGACTGGCTCCGCTGCCCAACAACTTCCGCGTCCCGTTCAACTTTGCCGAAATCAACGGCGCGCGCGTCATCAACAATTCCTGGGGCAGCTCGTTTGTCGGCGGCAACAACAACCGCTACACGCCCAACGAGTCGCAGGCGGTCGACCGCTGGTGCTTCGACCACCCGGACGTTCTCCTCGTCTTCTCCGCCGGCAACGACGAGAGCGATACCTTTGGCGGTGCCGATGGCGTCCTCGACGCGCGTACGCTGCGCCTGCAGGCGGCGGCGAAGAATGTCCTCGCCGTCGGCGCCTCGGAAAACCTGCGCGTGGACAGCGGCTGGCGCGACAACTACCGCGCGTTCTTTCCCGGCCGCTATTCGCACGCCGCATTCAACGTCGCCGCGAACGCGCCGGCGAACGCCTTCAGCATGTCGGACAACGCCGACGACATCGGTCTGTTCAGCGATCGCGGGCGCGTGCGGACGAACGGTCTGGTCAACACGAACCGGGTCAAGCCCGATCTCGTGGCGCCGGGGACGAACGTCCTTTCCTGCCGTTCGCAGTTCGTTGCCCAGCCGCCCGGTCTGCCGGCGCCGCCGATCGCGCCGGCGTTCTGGAACGCCAACTCGGACTCGATGCTGCCGCCCGGGCTGAGTCGCAACCTTTACCATATCCTGACCGGGACGAGCATGGCGACGCCGGTGGTCAGCGGTTCGGCGCTGCTCGTCCGCCAGTTCTACCGCACGCGTTTTGCCCAGATGCGCCGGCCGCTCTTGCTCGACGGCGTGCCGCTGCCGGATGCGGCGCCGCTACCGGTCTTCGGTCATCCGCCAGCGATTGCCCGGCACGCCGACGGGCTGGTCTGCGCCTGGCTGAGGCCGGCGCTGCCGGCCGAGCAGAAAAACATCGTCGGCATGCGCATCGGGCGCAATCTGGCACCGATCGATGCCCAGCCGGTGCATCTGCACGACGATGTCGGCGAGCACGCGGCGCCGAAGCTGGCCAGCGTCGGCGAGCGGACCTACCTGCTGCACCGGCAGCGCGACGGCAAGATGCGCCTGACGTGCTACGACCGGGCGCTGCAACTGGTCGCCGGCTTCGGCAGCGCCGGCAGCGTCGTCCTGGCGCCCGACGCGCGCACCGACGACGCGGTACCGCCCGACCTGATCGCAGTCGGCGAGCGGCTGGTTTGCGTCTTCCCGGCGGTCGGCGGCAACGGCTACTTCTTCCAGCGCTTCCGCGCCGACAACGGTAACGCGGTCGATGCCGCGTCGATCAGCTTCCTGTTCCACGACGCCACCGGTCCGCATCGTCCGCTGGTCTGGAACGGCAACTGCTTCACCGTCTGCGGCGTCGTGCACGCGGGCAACTACCGCCTGCAGCTTCGCCAGATGAACGACGCCGGACAGGTGCAGGGCGCCGGCCCGCTGACCGTGCTCGAACAGGCCGCCGAGTTGCGCGAACCCTGCCTGCTCTGGGACCCGCGCGGGGCGCGTCACGTCCTCGTCTGGTGCGACGCGCGGACGATCGCCGGCGGTGAGATCTGGCTGCAGTTCCTCGACCGCAACGCAGCCGCCAGCGGCGCGCCACGCCTCGTCGTCAGCCTCGCCGCCGGTCAGCACCTGCGCCGACCGCGTATCATCAATCACCCGGACGGCGGATACGCGCTGTTCTGGGAAGACGACACGCAAGACGGCCACTACGACCTGTACCTGGCTTTTCTCGACGCCAACGGGGCGCCCGACAGCCGCCTGCCGATCGCCGCCGACGATGCGCTCGGCCGTCGTCTGCGCCGCCTGTCGGATACCCCCGGCGATACGGCCGGCTTTGCCAGCTTTGCCGACAGCGAAGGGTTCTCGCTGATCTATCAGAGCCCGGACGAGCTCAATTCCGACCGACTCGGCGTCTACCTGCTCAATCTGACGCGCGCCGGCGCTTTCGCCGCACAGGAAGAGCCCACCACGCCGCTCTTGAAGAGCGGGCGCTACGTCGTCGCCACGTTGCTCGAACACGAAAGTACGGCGATTTCAGCACTCTCGGCGGTGTGGAGCGGCGGCGCCTACTACCTGCTGCGTCAGGCTCCCGGCGACGACCTGCACGACCGGCTGCAGTGGTTGCGTCTGCACGCCGACGGGGCGATCGACGAGAGCTTCGGCGTCGCCGGCGTGCGCGAGCGGCCGACGACCTTCCTCGTCCTCGGTTGCGAAATGCTGTGGACCGGCAACGACCGTCTGATCTCGGCCGCCAACGACGCGCTGGGCGGCATCACGCTGCACCTGCACGACGCGCTCGGCGCACCCGTCGCCGACTTCGGAACCGGCGGTGCGGCGGCGCTGGTCGACAACGTGACGGTGCACGACCGGATCACGCCGCAACTCGGTTTCTTCACCGCGCCCGCTTTCCACCTGGTCGTCGCTTACGGAACGACGCAGGCCGGTGTGCTGCAATTGCGCCAGCAGCGCGTCAACCGGCTCGGCGTGCGCGTCGGCACGGCGGTCAATCTGGCGCGCGCCGACGGCGTCGCGCGCCACGACTGGTTCCAGTACGTGAATAGCGAAGCGCGCTCGATTGCCATCTACCACCGGGTGAACGGCGCGCTGACGCGCGTTCATTGCCGGCGCTGCCGCCTCGACGGCACGCCCGACGGCGCTGAGCGCAACCTCAGCGCGGCTGCCGGTGAAGCGATCAACGGCGTCATCGCGCGCCGGCCGACCGCCGCCAACTCGAGCAACCGCGAATATGCAGCGGCCTGGCAGTACCGCGCGAGCAACGCGGCGCGCTGGGAGATTCACTTTGCCCGCCTCGATCGGCAGGGGCAGCCGATGGCCAATCCACCGGCCAACGCGCCGCCGATGCCGGTCAGCGATGTGCCGGTGATCACGCCGGCGACCGCCGGCTGGAGCGCGACGCGCGACGCCGTCGAACCGCTGCTCGTGTGCACCTGCACGCACGAAGCGTGGGCCAATCCGCCAGCGGTGCTGCCCGCCGGGACCAGCTTGCCGGTATGGAGCCCGGCCTACGGCCTGGCCTGGATCGGCGTCGAAACCGACGGTTCGCGCCTGCTGTTCTTTACTGCGCTGGACGAGAACGGCCGCCAACTCGCCGTTACGCCGCCACCACCGCCGGCCGGCCCGCTCGCGGCGCGCGCGCCGGTCGGCATCCTGCAGCTCAGTTCGCCGACGGCGCGCGTGCAGGATTTCAAGCTGGTCTGGAACGGCCGCGTCTTCTTCGTCTCCTGGGTCGAGGAGGAAAGCGGACGTCTGCGGCACCGCCATACCGTGGTCAACCGGCACGCCAGCCAGAACGCCAACGAACTGCCGAGCGCCGCGCTGTTGCGTGCGACGCTGATCAACGGTGCGACCAACATCACGCCCGGTGCGCTGCCCGACACGGCCGCCGGTTACGGTTGGGGCCGGGTCAATTTGCGCCAGAGTCTGGCGCCGGCGCCGCCGGTGACGCTGCACGTGCGCGACGACTGCGCCATCGGTCCCGGTCGCAGCGTGCGCTACCGCTTCGTCCTGCCCGCCGGCAGCGCCTTGCTGCGGGTCACGCTCAACTGGACCGACCCGCCCGGGCCGCGCCTGATCAACCATCTGCACCTGAGCGTGCGCGCACCGGCGCCGACCGGTGCCGCCCAGCGACCGGAGTTTCGCGGCAACCTGTGGCAAACGGCGGCCGGCCAGACGCACCTGTCGCGACCCATCGCCAATCCGTCGGTCGCCGCTGACGCGCATGAGAACATCCAGACCTTCAAGCAGGTCGTCCTCGCCAACCCGCTCCCCGGTGAGTACGAGGTCGAGGTATCCGCCGCGATCTTCCCGGCTGATCCGTTCAACCAGCAGAACCTGCAGGCTTTCGCGCTGGTCTTTGCCGGCAGCGGGCGCGAACTGCGCTTCAACCAGCCGGCTCCGGCGGTGAGCGGAACGGGAATCTACTGAGCGAGCCCAGCGCGCCGCCAGCGCGCGACGCGTTCGCCCGCCCTGCCTGGGCCGCCTGCCGGGCATGGCGGGTCCGGGCTTTCTCGCCCAAGCTGGCGCGAAAAGCGGATAATCGGCGTTTTTCCGGGGCGCCATTTCCCCGATGGAGTTCGCCGTGACCCGACCGTGCAACGACAGCTTTCTGCGCGCCCTGCTCAAGGAGCCTTGCCCGCACACCCCGATCTGGCTGATGCGGCAAGCTGGCCGCTACCTGCCCGAATACTGCGAAACCCGCCGGCGCGCCGGGAGCTTCCTGAACCTGTGCAAGAATCCGGCCCTCGCCTGCGAGGTCACGCTGCAGCCGCTGGCGCGCTATCCACTCGATGCCGCCATTCTCTTCTCGGACATCCTGACGATTCCCGACGCGATGGGACTCGGTCTGTACTTCACCGATGGCGAGGGGCCTCGCTTCGAGCGACCGCTACGCGAGGAATGGGCGATTCGTGACTTGAGCGCGCCTGACCCCTGGGATCACCTGCGTTATGTGATGGACGCGGTGGCCGAGATCCGGCGCGCGCTGAACGGTTCGGTGCCGCTGATCGGCTTCGCCGGCAGTCCCTACACGCTGGCGTGTTACATGGTCGAAGGCGG
>NZ_JAVMKF010000201.1:0-3780 GCF_031732815.1 Accumulibacter sp.
GCCGGAGCAAGCGAGCGAGGCGCCGGCGTGCCGGGCGCCGGGCGCGCGCCGGACGCTGCGGCGGGCGCTTCGCTGGCTTGCTGCGCATCGTGCACCAGCCAGCTCAAGCTGCTCGACAGAACGACCACGGCGGCCAGCGCGAAGCCGGCTTGCCAGCGCCACCAGAACGAGCGGCGCCCGGCCGCCGCACGCGGCAGGTTGGGCGCGCCAGGCGGCGCGGCGGTGTGCACCGCGGCGAGGACGGCGGCGTCGAGCGCCGCAGGCGGTGCCGGGTGCTCGACTTCGCGCCACAGGGCCGAGACTTGCTGATCGCGCTCGTTCATCGCCAGACCGCCAGTGCGCTGCGCAGTTTCGCCTGGGCGTAGCGCAACCTGCTCTTTGCCGTCTCGCGCGGCACGCCCATCGCCTGGGCGATTTCGTCCAGACTGAGCTCGCCTTCTTCGGCGAGCAGGAAGGCTTCGCGCTGCGGCGCCGGCAGCGCCTGCACGGCGGCGAGCAGCGCGGCCGCCGCCTGCTGGCGCTGCACGCAGGTCAATGGGTCGAGTTCGGGCGCTGCCGGAATCTGCTCGAGCGATTCATCGTCGTACTCGACGAGAAGGTGCCGCGCATGCGTGCGGAAGTGATCGATCAGGCGGTGATGCGCAATGCGAAACATCCAGGTCGAGAACCTCGCCGAGCCCATGAACTGGCTGCGCGCGGCGCTGATCCGCAGCCAGACATCCTGAAACAGTTCATCCGCTTCGCGCGGCGCCTGATGGGCCAGGTAGCGATAGAGGCGCAGCCGCCAGCGCGCGTAGAGCACGGCGAAAGCGGTCTCCTCGCCGGAGCACCAGGCGTGCATCAGACCCTCGTCGGTACGCAGTTCGTCCAGCTCGACCTCAGCCCGGCAAGACGGACGCGGGCGCAGTGTGCGATCCGGCCGCCGACGCTAGCCGCTGGTCGCCGCGCGTATCCGGCGCGCGGCGCCGGCGCCCGGGTGAAATCTGTTCGCTCTGCGCCACCGCGCTCCCCGCTCGTGAAGATCGGCGCCAATGGTAGCGTGAACACTCGCCGTCACGAGGGATCGGGAACGAAGCCGTTTTCCGCCGGGAACGGGCGCGGCCGGGTTTGCGGTGGGCGCACGGTAGGCGGGATGATGCCGCGCGCCAACAGGCGCTCGCGCGCGTCGTAGCGCAGAGCGACGACCTGCTCGGGTGAACTCGTCGCGCGCTCGAACGAAGTGTGGCGCGTCGGCGCCCATTGTCGTTCGCCGTGCCCGGTGCCCAGCGTCGGCGCTGCGCTGGCCGCGCTTTCCGCCATCCGGCTGGACGCGCCACCGGCGCTGCCGGCAGCGTCGGCGACCTCGGCCGACGCGGGCGAAGCCGGCTTGGCGCGCGCTGCGGCCGGCGCCACCGGCACTTGCTGCGCAATTGCCGGCGGCCGCTCGCGGAACGCCGCCAGGCCAATGACGCCCACATCGTGCGGACGGCCGGTACGCGCTGCGTAGGAATCGGGCAGCGTAGTGAAGTAGAACGCGGCCACATCGTTCATGCTCTTGCGCCAGCCGGCAATCTCGGCCCGCCCATAGGGCTCGAGCACGTAACCCGACTGCGTGCTCGCCGCGCTTTCGCCACTGATCACATTGACGCCATCGACCGAGAGTACCGCCAGTACGCGCTCGCCGCTACGGTTGCTGATGCGCAGCGCATAACGCTCGCCTGGCGCACCGGCGATCCAGTTTTCCCCACGGTGCGGGTAACGCGGCAATACCTGGCCGCTCGCGCGGCTCACCACTTCCAGTTCGACCAGTTGTGGCGGCTGCGCCGCGAGCAGGCTACAGGCGGACAGCAAAACACACGACAACATGAGCGCGCGCATGGTATATCTCCTTCGGGGGTTGAACATGGACGCGTAGACGCGCGTGTCGGTCGGATGGGGTTAAACCGTGCAAGCTCCGGCGATGGCTGGCGACCAGGCGGAGCAACGGCGGACATCGATCGACTGGCGATGGCCGGCCGGACTGCCCTATAGTGGCGGTTGTCGCACGGCCGCCAGCCGCCGCTTCGTAAGGGAGAACAAGCCATGTCTGCAGCCCCTGATTCCGCCACGGCGCAAGCCGGTGAGATCAGCCTCGACGCAAGCCAACTGCGCCCCGGCGTACACGTCCGTTTGCCGGTTCCCTGGATCGAACATCAGTTCATGTTCAACTCCTTCGTCATCGCCGACGAGGAGCAGGCGCGCCTGATCGCAGCGATGAACCTGCCGCAGATCTTCTGCGACCCGGCGCGCTGCCGCGTTCCGCCGCTGCCACGCCAGCCGCCGGGCGAAAAGGCCGCCGCCGACCCGGCCGCGAGCGCCGCGGAGAGCGCCCGCCTGCGCGCGGTAGCGGCAGCGCGCATGGCCGAGAAGCAGGAACGCTCGCGCAAGATGACGCAACTGCGCGAGCGTCTGGACAAAGCGCAGCAGCACTTCGCCGGTGCCGCGAAAGCGGTTGGCGGCGCGATCCGGCACTTCACCACCAACCCGCGCGAGGCGGTGAGGGAGGTCGATCTGGTCAGCGCCGAGTCGACGGCGGCGCTGCTCGCCGACCCGGACAGCGCCATCGCGCTGATCGCCGAGAAGGCGCAGGACGATGGACAAGCAGCGCACGCCCTCTCGGTGATGACGCTGGCGCTGCTCATCGGCAAGCAGGCGCAGTTGCCGGAACCTGCCTTGCGCGCGCTCGGCATTGGCGCTCTGTTGCACGATATTGGCAAGGTGACGATCAATCCGTCGATCCTGCGCAACAACGAGCGCAACCGGCACGAGGAAGCGATCTATCAGAACCACTGCCGCGCCGGGCACGAACTGGCGGCGCGTGCCGGCAACCTGTCGCAAGCGATGCTCGACGCGATTCTGGCGCACCACGAGCGCTTCGACGGCAGCGGCTTCCCCGACCGTCTGGCCGGCAATGCCATCCCGCTGGCGGCGCGCCTGGTCGCCATTACCAACCGCTTCGACAATCTGGTCAACCCGCTCGATTACCGCTGTGCACTATCCCCCTCCGAAGCGCTGTCGGCGATGTGGACGCGCGAGAAGAAGGCTTTCGACGCGACGCTGCTGCAGTTGTTCGTCCGCGCGATGGGCGTCTATCCGCCGGGTTCGATCGTGCAACTTGCCGACGGCCGGGTTGCCGCCGTCGTCGGCTCGGCACCGCCCGGCAAGCCGCTCAAACCCAAGGTTCTGGTCTATGCGCCGGAAGTACCGCGCCGACAGTCGATCATGGTCGACCTGGCGGAAGACGACACGATGAGTATCGAGCGCCCGCTGCGCCTGCAGGAGCGTCCAGCCGAGGAACTCGACTACCTGCTGCCCCGCCGAAAGATCAACTGGTCGTACCTGGCCGACCAGCGCTGAGTCGCGCCCGTTCGCTCAGCGAACTGCCAGCGCGCGGGCTCACCGCGTTCGCTGAGCGTTTTCGCGCGGCGCCTCCGGCTTCGATTCGAGAACGGTGTACTTCTGATAAATCCGCGCGTAGTCGCCGCGCTCGCGCAGTTCCTTGAACCTCGCGTCGAACAGGTCGCGCACCTGGCGGTCGCGGAACAGGTAGTTGAAATAGATTTCGCCGAAGTGGTAAGTCTCAATGTCCTGCCAGACGTCGATGTCGGTCGTCTTGCCGATCTGATTACGCCAATAGGCGAAAATGGTGGTGTCGATATGCAGCACCTCGACCCGGCCGGTAAACAGCATCATCACCTGCGCACGCTGCTTGCTGTTTTCCTGATAGCGCTTGTTGCTCTTCACCATCGCCGCATACTCGTC
>NZ_JAVMKF010000202.1:0-3749 GCF_031732815.1 Accumulibacter sp.
TGCAGTTGGTCGGGGCGCCGGGATTCGAACTCGGGACCCCTTGCACCCCATGCAAGTGCGCTACCAGGCTGCGCCACGCCCCGACATGGCGCGATTATAACCGAAATGCCGCAGCCCGACAGCGGTGGTTTCGGCGCTTGCCGCAGACGGTTATAATGAAGCCCGGCTTGGCACGACGCTGGTTTTCCACCTTCTACCGACTGGCGCCTGAGGCCTGGCCAGCGACCGCGTTGCTGCGGCCCGCCGATGATCCACAGGCCGGCAAGCTGCCGGTTTTTTTTGCCTCTCTGCCAGCTTGTCTGCGCGTGGAACGATATGCGGATTCTGCTCTGCAATGATGACGGCTACTTTGCCCCGGGGATCGAACAACTCGCGCATGCCCTGAGGGGCGTGGCCGAGGTCACCGTCGTAGCGCCCGAGCGTGATCGCAGCGGCGCCAGCAATTCGCTGACGCTCGATCGACCGCTCTCGCTGAAACGCGCGGCGAACGGCTTCTACTACGTCAATGGCACGCCGACCGACTGCGTACACCTGGCGGTCACCGGCATGCTCGACGAGTTGCCCGACATGGTCATTTCGGGAATCAACAACGGCGCCAACATGGGTGACGACACGATCTACTCGGGAACGGTTGCCGCGGCGACCGAGGGTTTCCTGCTCGGCATTCCCTCGCTGGCAATCTCCCTGTGCAGCCGTGGCGGGGAGAATTTTGTCACCGCCGCGCGCGTCGCGCGCGAACTGGTTGCCCGTTTGCAGCGACGCTCACTGCGTGAGCCGGTGTTGCTCAACGTCAATGTGCCGGACGTCCCGCACGCGCAATTGGGCGCCCTGGTGGTCACCCGGCTGGGCAAGCGGCATAAGGCCGAACCCGTCGTGCGCACGCTCTCGCCACGCCAGGAGACGGTTTTCTGGATCGGCGCTGCCGGCGAGGCCGAGGATGCCGGCGAAGGGACGGACTTCTACGCCGTACACAACAATCAGGTATCGATCACGCCATTGCAGATCGATCTGACGCACAGCGCGCAGCTCCCGCTGGTGCGCGACTGGTTGCGGCAATGAACCTCGCCAGGCAGGGCATAGGCATGACCTCGCAGCGCACGCGCGTGCGCATGATCGAGCGCCTGCGCCAGAAGGGCATCGTAGACGAAGGCGTGCTGGCGGCGCTGGCCGCCGTTCCCCGGCACGTTTTCGTCGAAGAGGCCTTGTCCTCACGCGCCTACGAGGACACCGCACTGCCGCTCGGCTTTGCCCAGACGATCTCGCAGCCCTACGTCGTCGCGCGCATGATCGAGGCGCTGCGCGCCGGCCGCGATTCGCTCGGCAAGACGCTCGAGATCGGTGCCGGTTGCGGCTATCAGGCAGCCGTCCTGGCGCAACTGACGAAGGAGGTGTACGCGGTCGAACGTATCGCGCCGCTGCTCGCCAAAGCCAAGCAGAACCTGCGCAAGATCGGGCAAGTCGAAGTCCGCCTGAAACACGCCGACGGGCAGGCTGGCCTGCCGGAGGCGGCGCCTTTCGAGACGATCATCGTCGCTGCGGCGGCGGCGACGGTTCCGCCGGCACTCTTGCGGCAACTCGCGCTGGGTGGAAGAATGATCCTGCCGATTGGTGGCGCGACGCAATACCTCTGCCTGATCGAACATCGGGCCGAGGGCTTCGTCGAAACCCGTCTCGACGCTGTTCGTTTTGTTCCGCTATTACCGGGAGTCGAATGAAGGATCACGCTGGTATTGCCCGAAATGGGTTCGTTCTCGTCGTTGCGGCAACGCTCGCGCTGGCCGGCTGTGCTGGTCGCTCGCCGGTGCAGGTAGTGGACCGCAGCGGGCAGGGGCAGCCCGTCAGCTCGGCGCCCGTCCCCGCAGTTCCGAAGGATGCCTACATCGTCAAGAAAGGCGACACGCTCTATTCGATCGCGCTCGATCACGGGCTCGATTATCGCGAGCTGGCCGCCTGGAACAACCTGGAAAACCCGAATCTCATCCTGGTGGGCCAGGCGCTGCGCGTCAAGGCGTCGGGGGCGACGGCGGGCGGCGACGCGCCGGTGGTCAGACCGATCGCCGGTGCTGCGGCGCCCGAGCAGCGGCCGCTGGGCAGCGCCGGCGACGCACTGAAGCGCGAACCGAAGGCGGGCAAGGAGGCCTATTCGGATCAGGCGCTGGCGCGTGCGCGCAAGAAGGAGGCCGAACCGGTGGTCGTCGCCGCGGCACCAGCCGCGAAAGGCGAGGCGAAAGCAGAAAGCAAGCCGCCGGCACGCAGCGATGGCAAACCGGAAGCCCGGCCGGAGGCCAGGCCGGAGAGTAAAGCCGACGCCAAACCCGAGGCAAAACCGGAGGCGAAACCGGAGGCGGGCAGCGAAACCCGCGCGGCCGACCCGGCGAACAACGAGGAGCTCACCTGGATCTGGCCGGCGAGCGGCAAGCTGATCGGCAGTTTCAGCGAGGGTGGCAACAAGGGGATCGACATCAGTGGCCGCGCCGGCGATCCGGTCAATGCCGCGGCGGCCGGCAAGGTCGTCTACAGCGGCACCGGCCTGCGCGGTTACGGCAAACTGGTGATCATCAAGCACAACAACACCTTTCTGACGGCCTACGCGCACAACCAGACGATACTGGTCAAGGAAGGGCAGAACGTCGGCAAAGGACAGAAGATCGCCGAGATGGGCAACACCGATACGGATCAGGTCAAACTCCACTTCGAGGTTCGCCGGCAGGGCAAGCCGGTCGACCCGATCAAGCATCTGCCGCAACGCTGAGCATGGCGGGCGATTTCGATTCCGAAGCGGACGCGGAGGTCGACGACTTTCTCGAGCCCGCTTTTCCGAACGAAGGCGTCTTTCCCGATTCGTCGATCGAGGAGGTTTCGTCGTCGCCGGAAGCCGAGCTGCTCAACGACGTCACCCAGCACTACCTCAGTGAAATCGGCGCCAAGCCGCTGTTTTCACAGGAAGAAGAGGCCCACTGGGCGCGCCGCGCGCGGGCCGGCGACTTTGCCGCTCGACAGAACATGATCGAGCACAACCTGCGCCTCGTAGTCAACATCGCCAAGCATTATCTGAACCGCGGGATGCCGCTCCTCGACCTGATCGAGGAAGGCAATCTCGGCCTGATCCACGCCATCGAGAAATACGATCCCGAGCGCGGCTTCCGTTTCTCCACCTACGCCACCTGGTGGATCAGACAGAGCATCGAGCGCGCGATCATGAACCAGTCGCGCGCGATTCGCCTGCCGGTGCATGTGGTCAAGGAAATCAACCTCGTTCTGCGCGCGATCCGCCACCTCGAATCGGCCAGCGGACGCGAAATCAGGCTCGATCAGATTGCCCACCTGATCGACCGGCCGGTAGACAACGTGCGCCGCATCATGGCGCTGAACGAACGGATCGCCTCGCTCGATGCGCCTTTGCAGGTCGACCCGAGCCAGACGGTGGGCGACACGATTGCCGACGAAAGCCTGCTCGAGCCCGACGTTCTGCTGCAGTCGAGCGAACTCGGCGAACTGCTGCGCGGCTGGCTGCACCAGCTTCCGGAGAAACAGCAGCAGGTGCTCGAACGGCGCTACGGCCTCGGTGGGCGGGAAACCAGCACGCTCGAAGAAATCGCCGCCGACCTCAACCTGACGCGCGAACGCGTGCGCCAGGTGCAGATCGAAGCGCTCGATCAGTTGCGCCGGATCATTCGGCGTGGCGGCGTGACGCGCGACAGCCTGTTCTGACCCTGGCTCTTTACCCTCTTTACCCTCACCTCGCCTGA
>NZ_JAVMKF010000203.1:0-3741 GCF_031732815.1 Accumulibacter sp.
AGCAGACGGTTGGCAGCACTCCGCGCCTCGCCGAGCAGAACGTCGCCCGACTCGTTGGCGCGCACGCTGCTCGCAAGCACGAGCGCGCCTGCGGCACACACCGCCAGAAATTTCCTTACCTTGGACACCGATGCTGCCGCTACCATTGTTATCCCCTGCGGGCAGCACGGCCGGATTCCCCATTCCGGGAAATTCAGACATCTTCCCGAATTCAGGAAGACTCCGTACCGCCTACTTCACGACCGAACCTATGACGATGGTAACACCCTTCGTCCCGGGTGCGACTGCGGCAGAAAAGCCTTCAAGGTCGCCGGCACGGGGCTGCGCATCGCCACTCTTCGAAAGTCGGGCTCCGATAACGACCGTTTTCTGTTGGGACAACCGGTAGTTCGGACTCATCGACATGCTATCGTCAAGCAAGAAGCTCGCCGGGAGGTTGTCAGCAGTCAGACGAACCATTGCGACCGGCATTCGCGGCCCGTCCGGCGTACGCGCAAAGACATAGAGGGTATCGCCACGAGAAACCTTCGCAGCAAGCGCAGGGTCGATGTTGACGCTGCCGGACACTCTCGTCTGCTCGGCAGCGGCGACCGGAGTCGCCCCTGCGCCACCGGTCGCAGCGAGACGGTTCTCGGCATCGCGAATGCTGTTCTGGATTCCGACGGCTGCCTGCGACCCTTCGGGAACCAGTGTGAGAATCTTCTGCCACTCACCAATGGCTGAGCGGTAGTCCTTTTTCTCGAAGGCGATCGTCCCGGAAAGGGCAAGCGCCTTCAGGTTTCTTGGATCAACAGCCAGAGCTTGCCGAACAATCTTCTCCGGTTCGCCGGAAAGTTGCTTGCCCTGCGCCATGGCCACGGTATCCGCAAAATCCGCAAGCAGCTGGGCATCCGGCGGCAACAGGGTGATTGCGCGACCATAGGCGGCAGCCGATTCCGGGAACCGCCCGAGCACACCGTAGGACTTGGCCAGCATCAGCCAGCCGTTGCCATCGCTCGGATTGTCCTGCAGGCGCTCCGCAAGGCGCTCGACCATGGCGACGATCTGCTGCTGGCCGAGCGCGTGCCCACCGTCGGCAGAGGCGGCCTGCTTTCCGCCACCCATCGCCGCAGGCTCGCCGAGCGCGGCATAGAGGCCGATCACCAGCGCCGGCACAGCAAGACCAAGGGCCGCAGCCAGCATAGGACGGCGCGCCCCGGCAGCCGCCTTCGGCGCCTGCTCCGAAACATCCTCCAGAGCACGGCGCTCGATTTCCTGGCGAGCCCTGGCGTACGCCTCGTCCCCCATTTCGCCTGACGCATGCTCGCGCTCGAGGTCGGCCATCTGCTCTCGGAGAATGGCAGCGTTCAGTGCGCGGGCTGCAACGCCAGCCTCCGCCGTCGATCTGTCGGCGCGCAGCAGGACGTAAAGCAGCACCCCGACGATAACGGCGATGAACAGGCCGGCGACGATAACGAACAGGGTCATGCTTATTCCTTCCCGGTAGCCAGCAGCCGCTCGGCGGCGGCGTGTTCATCGGCCGACAGTGGTTGTGGCTGCTGCGCCAGGCGACGCCTCAGCTTGATGAAGAGCAGCGCGAGTGCGCCGAAAAACAGCACGAAGGGACCCGCCCACAGCAGCCAGGTCGTCGCCTTGACCGGCGGACGATAAAGCACGAAATCGCCATAGCGCTGGACCATGTAGTCGAGAATCTCCCGGTCCGAGCGACCGGCCTTCACCATTTCGCGAACCTGCCGCTTCAGGTCGAGTGCCAGGTCGGCATGCGAATCGGAAAGGTTCTGGTTCTGGCAGACGAGGCAGCGCAACTCGTCAGAAAGCTTCTGGACCCGTGCCTCGACCGCCGGATCCTCGGCGACCGGGCGGGCTTCCGCCGCAACAGCTGCCGACATGACGAAGGTCGACAGGGCGACGGTGACAGCAAGAATAAGCTTACGCACCGTTCAACTCCTTCACGAGAGGCAGGATCTTTTGCTCGACCACCTTCTGCGTCAGTGGTCCGATGTGCTTGTAGCGGATTAAGCCGGTCTTATCGATGACGAAGGTTTCCGGAACGCCATAGACGCCGTAATCGATTCCGATGCGGCCATCCCGGTCATAGGCCGAGAGCAGGTACGGGTCGCCGTGTTCCTTCAACCACGCGATTCCGGCCTGGCGCTCATCCTTGTAATCGAGGCCAACGATCGGAACAACGTTCTGCCGGGCAAGATCCATGAGCACCGGATGCTCCTGGCGGCAGGACACGCACCACGACGCCCAGACATTCAGCAGCCAGACCCGGCCCTTCATATCCTGTGGCGCGATCGTATGCTCTGCGGCGTGCAGCTGCGGCACCTGGAATGCCGGCGCCGGCTTGCCGATGAAGGGGGATGGCACCTCGCGCGGATTCAGTCGCAGGCCGACGCCGAGGAAAACCGCGAGAACGATGAAAATGCCAAGCGGCAGCAGGAAGCGACGCATACCTCCTCCTCAGATCGCCGGAGCCGGCGCTGCCGGAGCAGCAGAGGCCTCTCGTCGCGCGAGCCGGTAGCGGCGATCCGTAGCCGCGAGCAGGCCGCCGAACGCCATCAACAGGCAGCCCCACCAGATCCAATCAACCAGCGGCTTGTGCTGCACGCGGACGATCCATGTTCGTTCGTCGATCATTTCGCCAAGTGAAACATAGAGATCGCGGAACAGGCCGGTATCGATTGCCGCCTCGGTCATCGGCATGCGCTGCACGTTGTAGATGCGCTTTTCGGGGAGCATCGTGAGGAGCACCCTGCCTTCGCGGCTGACCTCCATCCGGCCACGGGCAGCGATGTAGTTCGGACCCTTGACTTCCTCGACACCGAGAAGCTTGAAGCTGTAGCCGCCAACCGTCGTCGTATCGCCCGGCGCCATCTTGACGTCCGCGTTGCTCTCGAAGGCCTTGACCATGCTGACGCCAAGGATGAAGACGCCGACACCGGCGTGTGCGAGCACCATGCCCCACTGTGCCCGGGGAATCGCGCCCAGCCGCGCAGCGAACCCGGCATTTCCGCCGCGGACGCGCTCGGCGACATGGACGAAACTGGAGAGGATGCACCAGACGCCCAGCAGGCTGCCAAACGCAACCAGCGCCGACCATTTCCCGAAGGCGAGCGGCAAGACCATGCCTCCGGCCACGGAAAGCACCGCGGCAATCCTGAGAAGCTTCGGCAGATCCGCGACACGGCCTGATTTCCAGCGGATGAAGGACCCGATACCGATGAGCAGGACGAGCGGCACCATCAGCGGTACAAATACGGCCTCGAAATACGGAGGGCCGACGGAAATCTTGCCAAGATCGAGCGCATCGAGAAACAGTGGGTATAGCGTACCGAGCAGCACGGCACCCGCGGCGACGGTAAGCAGGACGTTGTTCACGAGAAGCATCGACTCGCGGGAAAGCAGTGCGAAGCTGCCGCCCAGGCCGACCTTCGGCGCGCGCCATGCGAAGAGGGTCAGCGAAGCGCCGACAGTAATGACAAGAAAGATCAGGACGAAGATGCCGCGCTTCGGATCGGTCGCAAAGGCGTGTACCGAGGTCAGCACGCCGGAACGGACGAGGAAGGTGCCGAGCAGCGACAGCGAAAAGGCAAGGATCGCAAGGATCACAGTCCAGTTCTTGAAGCTGCCACGCTTTTCGGTCACCGCCAGCGAATGCATCAGGGCAGTACCGACCAGCCAGGGCATGAACGAGGCGTTCTCGACCGGATCCCAGAACCACCAGCCGCCCCAGCC
>NZ_JAVMKF010000204.1:0-3740 GCF_031732815.1 Accumulibacter sp.
AGGAAACCGGCGCCCCGCTCGCCGGCGAGATGAGCGGCCACGTCTTCTTCAAGGAGCGCTGGTACGGCTTCGACGACGGCCTCTACACCGGCGCCCGCCTGCTCGAGATCCTGTCGCGCAGTGACGACCCGAGTGCCGTGCTGAACGCGCTGCCGAACGCAACCAGCACGCCCGAACTGAACATCAAGATGGCCGAGGGCGAACCCTTCGTCCTGCTCGACGAACTCAAGGCAAGTGCCCGCTTCACCGATGCGCGGGAAGTGATCGCCATCGACGGACTACGCGTCGAGTACGCCGACGGCTTCGGCCTCGCCCGCCCGTCCAACACCACGCCGGTGGTCGTGCTGCGCTTCGAGGCCGACAATCCGGCGGCGCTCGCCCGCATCCAGGACGATTTCCGGCGCGTCCTCCAGGCGGCCCGCCCGGCGCTGGCGCTTCCGTTCTAGAATAGGCCCACGTTTCCGGTAAGGCGAAGGCCATGAGCGACGCAGACGATCCCGGCAGTTCCGAGCTCTTCCTCGGCCGCCAACCCATTCTCGACCGCAGCCAGCAACTGCTCGCCTACGAGCTGCTGTTCCGCAGCGGGCGCCGGAACGTGGCCGACGTCTCGGACCAGGTGCAGGCGACCGCCACGGTCGTCACCAATGCCTTCTCGGAACTGGCCGTAGGCGATGCCCTCGGGCCCTATCGCGGCTTCATCAACGTCGACCGGGAATTCCTTTTCAGCGACATGATCGAGCTGTTGCCGCGCGACGCGGTGATGCTCGAGCTGCTGGAGACGATCCAGCCTGACGCCGAAGTCGTCGCCCGCGCCCGCGAGCTGCGCAACAAGGGCTTCCAGCTGGCGCTCGACGACATCGTCGGCCTCGATGCCTCGTACGACGAACTCCTCGAGCTCGTCGACGTCGTCAAGGTCGACCTGCAGCCGCTGACCGACGAACAGGTGCGGGCCATCGTCGCCCGCGTCAAGCCGACCGGGGCGAAACTGCTGGCCGAAAAGGTCGATTCGCGCGAGCAGATGGAGTTCTGCCGCGATCTCGGCTTCGAGCTCTTCCAGGGCTACTATTTCGCGAAGCCGACGATCATCGCCGGCAAGAAGCTCGATCACTCCCAGCTCGCGCTGATGCGCCTGACGACGCTGCTGCTCGAGGACGCCGACACGGCAGAGCTGGAAAAGGTCTTCAAGCAGGAACCCGGCCTCACCGTTAACCTGCTGCGACTCACCAACTCGGTCGCCAGCGGCGTGCGGACCCGCATCACCTCGCTGCGCCACGCGATCACGGTGCTCGGCCGCCGCCAGCTGCAACGCTGGCTGCAGCTGCTCCTCTTCGCCAACCAGCAGACCGGCGCCGCAAGCCCGCTGCTGCAGCTGGCGGCGACGCGCGGCCGCCTGATGGAACTGCTCGCCGACAAGCTGCGCGGCCGCGCCCCCGAACTGCCGGAGCAGGCCTTCATGACCGGCATCATGTCGCTGATGCCGACCCTGCTCAGCCAGCGCATCGAGGACATCCTCGTGCAGCTGCCGGTCGCGCCGGCAATGGCGCAGGCGCTCGGTGATGCGCGCGAAGGCCAGCTCGGCGCCCTGCTGGCCCTGGCGGAAGCCAGCGAATCCGGAGACTGCGAACGGATCGAAGCGCTGCTGCCGACGCTCTACGGCCTCAACCAGACGACACTCAACAACGCACTGTCGCAGGCGCTCGCCTGGGCCAACAACATCGGCCGCGACGCCGGAAACTGATGCGATGAACGCTCTCGACCGCACGCTGCGCGAAATCCTCATCGGCCGCCAGCCGATCCTCGACCTGCAGCAGGAACTGGTCGGCTACGAGCTTCTTTTCCGAACGCCCGACTGCACCGACGCAAGCCCGACCGCGGGCTGCCGCTCGGCGGCGACCGCCGGCGTCGTCTGCTCCGCCTTCGCGGAACTCGGCATCGGCGCCGCGCTCGGCCCGTACAAGGCCTTCATCAACACCGACGAACGCTTCATCCTCGACGACGCCCTCGAACTGCTGCCGCCGCAGTCCGTCGTCCTCGAGCTCGATTTCACGTCGACGCCGGACAGCGAGGTGCTGGCACGCTGCCGCGCCCTGCGCGACCGCGGCTACACGCTCGCCCTGTCGCGCTACACGGGCCTCGATGACCACGCCGGCGCCCTGCTGCCGCTGGTCGGCATCGTCAAGATCGATGTCATTGCCGCCGGCGACGAACTGCCGGCGCTCGCCGGCGCGCTGACGCGGCTGCCGCTCAAGCTGCTGGCCGAAAAGGTCGAGACGCGCGAGCAGATGGCACACTGCAAGTCGCTCGGCTTCCACTGTTTTCAGGGCTACTACTTCGCGAAGCCGACCGTCGTCAGCGGTCGCCAGCTCTCGGCGTCGCAGCTCGGCATCATCCGCCTGATCAACCTCGTCTCGCGCGAGGCGGAGATTCCCGAACTGGAGGAAAGCTTCAAGCGCGAGCCGGGACTTACCGTCAACCTGCTGCGCCTGGTCAACTCCGTCGGCGTCGGCTTCGGCCGCCGCATCGAATCGCTGCGCCAGGCCGTCACCGTGCTCGGTCGCCGGCAACTGCTGCGCTGGCTGCAGCTGCTGCTGATGGCCTCACCCGAACACGCCACCGCGCCGGAGCGCAACCCGTTGCTGCAACTCGCCGCACTGCGCGGCCGCCTGATGGAAATCCTCGCCGGCCGCCTGCGCCCCAGGGACACCCATCTGGGCGATCAGGCTTTCCTGTGCGGCATCATGTCGCTGATGCCAGCCGCCCTCGGCATGCCGATCGAGGAGATCCTCAGCCAGATCGCCGTCACCCCCGACATGCAGCTGGCGCTCACCGAGCAGTCCGGCACGCTTGGCACGCTGCTCGCCCTCATCGAACGACTGGATGCCGGCGACTGGGAGGCCTGCGACGCACTGCTCGCCGACCACCCAGCGCTCAGCCGTGAAACGCTGACCGCTGCGCTGACCGACGGACTGGCGTGGATCCACGCCGACGGCCACTGAACCTTACGGGCGCGGCTCGCGCGCCAGCAGCCAGTCCCGCACTGCCAGCCCGGTCCCGAAATCCCACGGGCGCAGCTTCTCCGGCGCGATCAGCCGGAATTCCGCGAGTTCTTCGTTAAGTACGATCTCGCCGCTGGCCTGCACGTGGTAGGCAAGGATCACCTCGTTCTTGCGCTCGAAGGGATACACCCCGATCAGCGTTGCCGAGGACGCCTCCAGCGCCAGTTCTTCCTTCACCTCGCGCATCACCGCCGCCTCGGGCGATTCGCCCGCCTCGAGGAAGCCCGTCACCAGCCCGAAGACGCCCGGCTGCCAGGCATGGTTGCGCGCCAGCACGATCAGGCCCTCGCGCTCGACCAGCGCCGCCACCACCGGCAGCGGATTGCCCCATTCGACATGGCCGCAGGGCGCGCTGCAGGCGAGCCGCAGGCGGCCGGCCAGCGGCGTGGGCGCCAAGGGTGCGCCACAGGCGCTGCAGAAGCGTGGCGACTTCATGACACCAGCGCCCGCAGGTCGGCCAGCAGCGCATCGACCCGCTCGGGTGTCGTATCCCAGGCGCACATGAAGCGCGCCCCGCCGGCACCGATGAAGGTGTAGAAGCGCCAGCCGCGCGCACGCAGCCCCGCGATCGCCGCGGCCGGCAGCTCGGCGAAGACGCCGTTGGCCTCGACCGGGAAGAGCAGCTTCGCACCCGGAAGCGTCGCCAGCCCGTCGGCCAGCCGCCTTGCCATGGCGTTGGCGTGG
>NZ_JAVMKF010000205.1:0-3721 GCF_031732815.1 Accumulibacter sp.
TCCTTCGCCGAAAGAGACGATCACCCCCTTTCCGGTCAGCGACCGCAACGCCACACCGACGCCGGGATTTCGGCCCGGCGGCGATAAAATCGTCAAGCGCGTTGACTGAAACCGCGATCGCAATAAGATCGGCCGCTACGCTCACGTGGTATGCACCCGTAGCTCAGTGGATAGAGCGCTGCCCTCCGGAGGCAGAGGCCACAGGTTCGAATCCTGTCGGGTGCGCCATCTGGCGGCGACAGTGCGTGGAACGCGCGGCTTGTCTGAAGGCGGGGCGCGGTTCCGCTAACGAGCGATGAGCGGCAGATCAGGCGGCCTGCTGGCCTATGCCGCAGCGCTCTTGCCCGCTGCCGGTCGGTAGTGCGCTCGGCCAACGAGAACGCTCCTGATACGAGCGCTTGGCGTCAAGTAGGCAGGGGTGGGCGTGGCTGGGATTAGGATGTGGCTCAAGGGGCTGATGCTGGGTGCTGCCATCGGTTGCATCAGCGCTGCCTTTGCGCTCTCTCCCGCCGGTATCGCGCTGGAGGAAAGCCTCGGCCTGCCGCTCTTGTTCGCCATTCGCGGCCGGATTCCGCCGCCACCGGAAGTGGCCGTCGTCGCGATCAATCAACGCGCAGCCGAAGCGCTGGAGTTGCCTCCGCATCCGCGGAATTGGCCACGGTCCGTGCATGGCGAGCTCGTCGATACGCTGGTTGCACACGGTGCCAGCGCTATTGTGTTCGACTTGCGCTTCGAGAAAAGGCCGGACGAGAGCGGCGAGAGCGGCGAAACCGACAGGAGCGACGAGAGCGAGAATGAGGCGTTCGCGGCTGCGGTCGAGCGTGCTAATCGGGTTGTTCTTCTTGAGCACATGGACAAACGGTTGGAGTCGTTCGCGATAGACAAGGGAGGTACGGGCGCGACCGCCGAAACAGATCACGCTACGGGGCCGGTCGAGCCGCTTGCCCGGGCGGCCACCGTCGTCGCGCCATTTCTGCTTCCGAAAACAGCCGGCAACGTCAACCAGTTCTGGGCGTTCTGGCCGGGCGACGGGCCGGTTGCCACCATCCCCACGGCTGCGTTGTGGCTGCATGCGCTACGAACAGACCGCGGCGCTTTGCCGCCGATCCAGGCTCTTGTCGCCGGCGAGCAACGGAGGTTGGCGGCAGCGGCAGGGGGCGACGGCGCGCTGTCGGTGCGCGAGATGCTGGTCCGCGCGCGGGAGGGACTGGCCGGGCGCAGCGATATCGTAGCAGCCCTCGGCGCGGGTGGCGACCCGGCAATGCGTCCGTCAGCGAGCATTCTTACCCGCCGGCTGGCCGCTCTGTTCGCCGGTTCCGACATCCGCTACCTCAATTTCTATGGACCGCCAGGGACGATCCCGGTCATCGGTTACGACGTCCTGATCGCGGCCGCACGCGCGGGAATGCCGGCGGCGATCCGACTTGACGACCGGTGCGTCTTCGTCGGCGTCGCCGACTACAGCACGCCGACGCAGGACGACGGCTTCGCGACCGTGTTCACCGGCGCCGACGGGATCGATCTCAGCGGGGTTGAGATCGCTGCGACGGCCTTCGCCAATCTCCTGACGGACACCTCCCTGCGCCCGCCTGCGCCCCTGACCAGCGCCGCCATGCTTTTTGTTCTGTGCAGCGTGATCGGTTTCTACGTGCTGGCGGTGCCGGCGCGCCTCGCGGTGCCGGCAGCACTCGCGCTTGCGGCCGCCTATGTGGCGGTGGCGCAGATCCTGTTCAATCGCGCAGCGTTGTGGCTGCCACTGGTCACGCCGGCGTTCGCGATCGCGCTGTTGGTCGTGTCCGCGCTCTACTGCCACTATGTCGTCGCGCGCCGGCAGCGGGAGAAAATGCAGCAGGCGATCAGCTATTACATCCCCGAGCGGGTCGTGCAGGGCTTCGCCGATAGCGGTGGCGACATGAGCGCGGCCAACGAGGTCGTATACGCAACGTGTCTCGCCGCCGACATGGAGGACTTCACGCCGCTGGCCGAGGGGATGCGGCCGGGTGAAGTGGCTTCCCTGCTGAATTCGTACTTCGATGCAATCGCCAAGCCGATCAACGATCGAAAGGCCGACGTTGTCGAGTTCCGCGCCGACGGCATGATGTGCGCGTGGACGGCGCCGCAGCCCCAGGCGGAGGTCCGTGCCCGGGCGTGCGCCGCCGCAATCGGCGCCCGCGATGCGGCCGCGGCCTTCGCGGCAAAGGTCGCACCCAGGCCGCTGGGCGTGCGCCTCGGCCTGCACGACGGCGAAGTGTTCGTCGGCCATTCCGGCGGCGGCGGTCGCTTTGTCTACGGCATTGTCGGCGACATCGCCAACACAGCGGCCCGGATCGAAGGCCTTAACCGCTACCTCGGGACGCGCCTGCTTGCGAGCGCCGGTGTGGTCCGGGCCCTCGATCACTTGCGCGTCCGGCCGGTCGGCCAGTTCATTCTGAAAGGCAAGAACGAGCCGCTGTCGATCGTCGAAATCGTCGGCCGGCGCGATACCGTCAGCGTTCAGACCGAGACGCTGTGCCGGCGCTTCGCCGTTGCCTTGCAGGCTTTTTCCGCCGGCAATGCCGAGGCGGCACAGGTGCTCTTCGCGGCGCTCTTGCGCGATTATCCGGCCGACGGGCCGAGCCGCTTTTATCTCAACCGACTGCTGGGGGAGGAGGGGGGACAGGCAGGCCAGGAGGCGCCGATGATTATCCGGATGGGAACGAAATGAAGGCGCGGCGACGCCTGCTCCCGCGCCCTCCGAAGGCGGATGGATCGAACCGCCGAGCCCGCGCGGCGGTGCTTGGCCTGATCGCTGCGTGCCTGACCACGATGGGGACGGTGAGCGGGCACGCGGCCGAAAAGTGCACACCCGTCGCGGGACGCATCGCCTCCGTTGAAGGCAGCGTCGAGGTCTCCAACGACGCCGGATCGATCTGGCGGCCGGCCGTTCTGAACGAACTGGTCTGCGTCGGCGCCCTGGTCCGGGTCGGCCCCAACAGCCGTGCCCTGGTCGCACTCGCGAACGAGTCGGTCCTGCGCCTGAAGGAACGCACGACCTTGCGGATGATGGCGCCGCTTCAAAACGAAACAACGTTTGTCGCCCTCGTGCGCGGCGTCGTCCAGTTCTTCAGCCGACAGCCGCGTGGGCTGCAGGTGTCGACGCCTTACGTCAACGCCTCGGTCCAGGGGACGGAGTTCCTGGTTCAGGTCGACAGCGAGCGCACCGCCGTGAGCGTGTTCGAGGGCGTTGTTGCGATGACCAACGAGCAGGGTGAGGTCAAGCTGGCCCGCGGCGAGTCTGGCCAGGCCGAACCGGCGCAGGCACCCGCGCGCACCATTCTCGCCCGCCCACGCGACGCCGTGCAGTGGGCGATCCATTATCCCGATGTGCTGGACGGTCTCGCCGACCGCTCCGGGCGCAGCGCCGGATCGCTGCCGCCAGCCGTGCAGGAGGCCATTGCGCTCTTCCATCGCGGCGACATCTCTGGCGCTTTGGCGCGCCTCACACCAGCCGCTGGCGAAACGGTTGCAGCGGACGATGCCGCGCTGCGGGCAGTGTATCGGGCGGCGATCCTGCTCTCGGTCGGTCGGGTGACGGAGGCGCGCACAGCGCTCGATGCCGCCCGCGCCGGGGCACCAGCGGACGATGGGCGCGCGGACGCTCTTGCCGCCATCATCAGCGTCAGCCAGAACGACAGGGCGGCGGCTCTCACCGAGGCGCGTCGCGCCACCGAAGCCGGACCAC
>NZ_JAVMKF010000206.1:0-2617 GCF_031732815.1 Accumulibacter sp.
TTCTTCCCAGGGGCGGGAAAGCGGAATCTCGCCGGTGGCAAACGGAAAGGCAGGGCGGTAGCGCTCATGCCCGGGCCAACCGTTCTCGGCCGTGTGGTAGTTCGTATTGCGTGCCTTGCGGCGAACGAACTCGTCGACAACGAATTCCGCAACGGCCTGCATTTCGCGCTCATCGATGACGGTTGCGAAGGATTTCATGGCTGTCCCCGGGCGTCCATCGCGCAGGGTTTGCAGAACGAGGTCGCGCGTCAGCCGGGCCGGGTCGGCGCGCGTGAAGTCGGTCGGCTTGGGTGCCAGATAGGTGGACGCCAGTGTCTTGGCATCCCCGGAGTAGCCGTGGCAGAAATAGCAACGGAAGTTATAGACGGCACGTCCATCTACCGGGGTCGATGCCGTTGCCGCCGGGGCCCAGAGCGACGCCGCAGCGACGGCCACCGTCGCTGCGAGGGTACGAACGATCAATTACTTGTCCTTGGTGGCGGTTCCGGCCCGGCTTGCGGCCGGACGCACGAAGCGGGTAAACACGAATTCGCTCACGTCTACCATTTCCTGCTCGGTGAGCACCTTGTTCCAGGCGGGCATCTCGGTCCCGAGACGGCCTTCTGCCACCGCAGTGTACAACGCCGGGCGGTTGAAGGTGCTGCGGAACCCCGGGTCCAGGAAATTGCGGGGCTTCGGACGTATGAAGTAGGCGCGTGGTCCCTTGCCGTCTCCGTTTTCACCGTGGCAGGTGGCGCAGGTCGCCATGTAGAGCTTGCGTCCCGCGGTGACGTTCGGCTTCAGGGTGCTCTGGAAAGGCTGCGACATGCCGTCATCGCGGTTTGCAGCGCCACGACGGCCTGCATGGGCGTCGGTCCCGGAAATGCCACGAGTTTCGGGAACCATGAGCGCGGCACGGATGTAGTCGACGATGGCGCCGATGTCATCCGCCTGCAGTCGCCCACCGAAAGCCGCCATGCTGGTGTTGGGGCGGCCATGCGTGACGGACTGGATCATCCGTTCGCGGGTCAGTTCCGCGCGCGACTGCGGTGAGGAAAAATCGCGCGGCGGGACGACGCCGGTCGCGATAGGCGCCCCCTGGCCACGGTCGCCATGACAGGCGACGCAATTATGCGCATACAGCGAACGCCCTTTCTGTAGTCGTGGATCCAGCGCGACGACCATGAAGGTCGAACGGATGTAGTCGACGACCGCTTCGATTTCCTTCGCGTTGAGCTGGGTGGTCCACCCCGTCATCGCGGTGCCTTCCTTGCCGTGCGTCACGATCGTGATCATCGTCGAGCGGGTCAGTTCGGCGGCCTTGGTGAAGTCACGCGGCGGCGGTACGAGACTGCCCTTGGCACGGCTGTTACCGTCGCCCCGGTCGCCGTGGCAGACCGAACAGTAGTTGTGATAGATCACCTCGGGCTTGATCGGTCCGCCTTTCAGCGGACGCTCGCCGGCGGTGGCGAGTGATCCGCCGGCCACGGCAAGCAGGGCGAGCAGGACGCATCGAGCACGGTGCGCGGAGCGGAGTAGCGACATTCTTTTCTTCCTTGCCGTCAATGGACGGTGTTGTGAACCCGACAGGGCTTCAGCAAGAACCGGGCCACGTTTCCCGATAACGGGAAGTGGCACGAGAGTTGCATGGGTGTCGACGGATTTTTGCGTGCCGATACCGCGCCTGCGTGATTCCCACAGGAACCGGACTTGCCGCTGACAGGTGAACATCGGATTGGGCTTAGGACAACATGATCGAGAAGTTCGCCAGGTGGTTCTGCGTCACTGTTGCAGCTGCGTTCTCCGCAGTGGCGGGAAGCGTCTGGGCGGCCGATGCTTCCGAAGGTCGGCGGATCTATGTCGAAGTCTGTGCCGCATGTCACACCAACGGCGTCGTGGGTGCGCCCCGCTACGGTGTCCGCAGTGACTGGGAACCGCGGGTGTTGCGAGGGCGCAAGGAATTGATGGTATCCGTGCTCAAGGGCCGTGGCGCGATGCCGCCCAAGGGAGGCAACGCTTCCGTGACTGATGCGCAGGCTGCTGCGGCAACCGACTATATCCTTGCCGGTGTGCGCTAGATGGATGGGTGTTTCATTAATTAGTTTTGGCTGCCGGGGTGCGTGTTGGCCTCTCCCCCTGAATTACCCGGCAGTCTTTTGGCGCCGCGGCCCGGAAACGGGTCGCGGCGATTTTTCCCGTTTTCGGGAGGAATGTTTGATTTTCGCGGACGCAATGCTTGAAGCGCCTCCATGAGCGAGACCCAAGGAACAAGAACAAGAATGATGCGCTGGCTGACTGGATTCGCAATTCTCTTCCTTGCAGAGGGGGCCGTGTCCGATATCCGGCAGACGCCGCACAGCCTCGCTCGCGGAGGGGCCATGAAGGATGCCATGGAAGTGTGCGTGTTCTGCCATACCCCTTCGCTCAACCTGCCTGACGGCGAGGCTCGCCGGGTCGTGCCGGCATGGCAGCATGCACTGTCCGGCGACCACATCTTTGCGATGTTCGACGATATCGGTCGGGCGCAATATGCCGACAAGCCGGCAGTCGGTTCGCAATCGATCGCCTGTCTGTCCTGTCACGATTCGAACCAGGCATTTTCCGTGACGAACTATTCCTTCGATCATCCCTTCGGAAT
>NZ_JAVMKF010000206.1:2717-10253 GCF_031732815.1 Accumulibacter sp.
ATTCGAACCAGGCATTTTCCGTGACGAACTATTCCTTCGATCATCCCTTCGGAATTCCTTACCGCGGCTTTTCCCGATATCGTCACGTGGTGCAACGCGATGCCGAACGCGACAAGGGAGCGCCTTCGGTCGCCGCTCGTCATCTCAAGGCGATCGACGATTTCCGCGAGCCGAGTTCTGCCGTTGTCGACAATCGAATCGTCTGGTGGGTATCGTCTTCGGGAAATCCGGTGCTGCGCAGTCGCAGCGACCTGCCGCTCTATGCTCGCGTCGATGCCGGTACCGGTGGAGAGGTGCCATACGTCGAATGCAGCAGCTGCCATGACCCACACACCACCAATCCCTCGTTTCTGAGGGTCAGCCAACAGGGCAGTCGTCTATGTCTGACCTGCCACGATAAATAGCGGAGGGGTTCGCCATGCATCCTGTCGTCGCAAGAATCGCGGTTTCCACGTTTACGGCGCTGCTGTTTCTAGCCGGATGTGCGCCCATGCCACAGGGAGACAAGAAGCTTGACAACAAGCCGATCGTCTTTCCGTCTGCTCCGGACGAACCCCGATTCGTCTACGAGCGCACCATCTTCAGCAGCGCCGATGTCACCACGAGAAAGGCTGATTCGGAACTCAAGCAACTGCTGACAGGTGCGATGGAGGGCGGCGAAGGGCTCGGCAAGCCGTACGCGGTGGCGGTCTATCGCGGCCGTATCATGGTGACCGACTCGGTCGACCGCTTCGTGCGGGTGTTCAATGTGCCGGCAGGCAAGTACTACAAGATCGGTGAGGACGAGGCGGGATCGCTGGTCAAGCCGATGGGCATCGACGTTGATAACGCCGGCAACGTCTATGTCGCAGATGCCACCGCCAAGTCGATCATGGTCTATGACCAAGCAGGCAAGTTTCTGCGCAAGATCGGCGGACCGAAGCAGTTCGATCGGTTATCAAGCGTCACCGTCGATCATGAGGGAAAGCGGATCTACGTCGTCGATATCGGCGGCGTCTCCTCGGAACGCCATCAGGTCAGAGTCTTCGATGCCACCAACGGCAATCATCTGTTTGACATCGGAAAACGCGGCAAGGGGCAGGGTGAGTTCAATTTGCCGCGGGATGTCGCGATCGGCAAGGATGGCCGGATCTACGTCGTTGATGGTGGAAACTTCCGCGTGCAGGTTTTTGACGCATCGGGCAAGTATCTCCAGGCATTCGGCAGCATCGGGAAGCAGCTCGGCAACTTCGCTCGCCCGAAGGAGATCGCCTCAGACGCAGAGGGCAACGTCTACGTTGTCGATGCGGCCTTCGGCAACTTCCAGATTTTCAATGGCGATGGCGACCTCCTGATGTACGTTGGTGAGCGCTCTGAAAGGGACGGTCCGGCGCGCTACATGCTGCCGTCGGGGATCTACGTCGATGAGGATGGGCGGATCTACATGGTTGATCAGTGGTTTCGCAAGGTGGACATCTTCCGGCCGATCGGGCTGCCGGCGGAAGGCGGTTATCTCGGCCGGCGGCCGACGGCTGCCCAGAAATGACGGTGGGTCGTACGGCTTCCCGTCTCCGGGAATGCCCTCATGAAATTTCCGGGAATTCTCGTGCCCGGGTTTATGAAACCTGATGATTGTGATGTAAAAAACTGCTTTAAAACAGTGTGTTGCACTTCCTTTGCGGGGCTGGCACGGTTGCTGCATCAGTACAGGCGAGGGCTTCGGCCTCCGAATGAAGCAATCTTGATCAATCTACGGGAACTGGGGAGTATCACCATGCAAAGCAAAAGCACCATCTCCAAGCTGACCGGCAGCCTGCTTAAGCTGGTCGCCGTGTCCGCGCTGATGCTCGGCGCCGCCGGCATTTCGCAGCAGGCTGTCGCGGGTATCGCGAACACCAAGCACAACCTGGGTTCGACCGGCGCTGCCGGCAACAACAAGACTTCCGACACCGGCGAGATCTGCGTCTTCTGCCATACCCCGCACGCTGCCGACACGACTGCTCCGGCCCCGCTGTGGAACAAGAATCTGTCCTCGATCGCCACTGGCTTCACGACCTACTCGACGGCGAGTTCCAGCACCATCGACGGCGAAGTTCTGGCCGTCGGCTCGGTCTCGATCGCATGTCTTTCCTGCCATGACGGTTCGCAGGCGATGGACAACATCATCAACGCCCCGGGGTCGGGTGGCTATGACACGACGGGCGGCGGTGCCAACGGACGTGCCTACACGTGGTCGGGCAGCTCGGTTAACGCGCAGGGCGTCATGCAGAGCTCTTCGATCGCGATGCTCGGCAAGGACCTGACCAACGACCATCCGATCGGCATCCAGTACTGCGGCGGCGGCCAGACTGCGGCCACGCCGACGGGTGCCTGCAAGGACACTGACTTCAAGGGTCCGGGCTCGGGCCTCAACAGCGCCACAATCAATTCCCAGCTCGTCTGGTGGGTTGACAGCACGGGTGCGGGCGGCACGGCCGGTTCGCGCGACAAGACCGACATGATCCTCTACAGCCGCGCCTTCGCCGCCGGCACCGGTCCTTCGGTCGAGTGCGCCAGCTGCCATGATCCCCATACCGAAACCAACCCGACCTTCCTCCGCGTGTCGAACGTTGGTAGCGGTGTGTGCCTCTCCTGCCACGTGAAGTAAGCAGAGCCGGCTGAACTGCAGTACCCGGGCGGGCCGGACAGCGATGTCGGCCCGCCCGCTTTCTTTTCAAGACAAGAAGGAGCAGACGTGAAAAACCTACCGACCCGTTTCGCACGGCGAATGGTGCAATCCCTGATCCTGGCGGCAGGCATTGCTGCTGCCGGCGCCTCGGCGCAGGCGACGCCGGCCGCTGCCGGCGGCGATTCTCCGTTGTTTGCCACGGTGAATGGCAAGCCGGTGACCCTGCAGGAGTACGAGGCGACCTTCACCAACGTGATGCGTCAGAAGTTCTATCACGGCAAGGTTCCCGACGGTGAGATGGCGGCCGTGCGCGAGGAGGTGAAGGACAAGATCGTGCAGCGCATCCTGCTCGTCGAGGAGGCGGATCGCCGCGGCATCAAGGCTGATGAAAAGGCGGTCGCCGAGCAGATCGCGACCTACGACGCCCGTTATGCGGGTAGCCCGATGTGGCAGCAAAACCGTGAGCGTCTCTTGCCGGGATTGAAATCGCAACTTGAGGAGCAGAGCCGCCTGGAACTGCTCGAGAAGGCGGTCCGGGGTACGCCCTCACTCAGTGATGATGAGGTTCGCGCCTATTACGACAAGCATCCCCAACTCTTCACAGAACCTGAAAAGGTCCGCCTGTCGGTCATTTTGCTGGGGGTCGACCCATCGGCGGGGGGCGCCGCGTGGCAGCAGGCGCGTGCTGAAGCCAAGCGGCTTCAAGAACAGCTCGTCGCCGGCGGCGATTTTGCCGAAGCGGCCCGCTTGCGTTCGTCTGGCAGGTTCGCCGAGGAGGGCGGCAATGCGGGCTATCTGCATCGCGGCATGCTGCCGGAAGCCCTGCAGAAGAGAATCGATGAATTCCGGATCGGCGAAGTCGCCGAGCCGCTCGACATTCTCGAAGGCGTCGCCATCTTCCGTCTGGACGAGCGTGTGCCGCCCAAGAAGCGGGATTTCGTCGACGTCGCGCAGCGTGCGCGCGATCTCGCGGGTCGCGATCGGCAGGATGCCGCCTGGCGGGATCTTCTGGCTTCTCTGACCGGCAAGGCCGACGTCAAGCTCGTCTTCAACCATACCGGCGCCGAACCGAAGAAGTAATCCTCTTCCCAGGCACTTCCTGAGCCTTCTCCGGGAGTGCCTGCTGCGCCGTTTGCCACCAGCAACGGTTATTCGCGGTCTGCGAGGCACCTCTACGCATGCTTCGACAAGACGGGAATTCCCTCTGTCTCCCGAAGATGCAGGCGGGGCGAACGTCTGGCACCGATGCTGCTTATAGACAGGCATCTCAATGTCGATGGCGTGCAATGACGATTGCCGCCAATGCAACACCGCGTTCATGCCGACCGATTCCAGAGCCCGACGACGACCTTCTGATGCCGCGCCCGGCCGGCGTCTGTTTGCGCTCGCCGGCAGCGTCCTGGTCCTTAGTGCCCCGCGCGCCGGCTATGCCGTCGTTCGCGCCGAACCGCCGCCGGTCGAGCCCCGCCCCGTGGCGCTTGCGATGTCGACGGCGCTCGGCGCGACTGGTGGACGCGAACCGGTACTCCGCGGCGAAGACGGTCCACTGATACTGCGACAGGCGGGCTCGCATGTTCTGGGGCGCGAGGCTGCGGCGCCGTCATCAGCAGGCGCTCCTCCTGCGTCCGTTCCGAGTAGTCCGCCGACGCTCTATGCAGCGGGGAATCTCGCTTCCGACGCAGCCCACGATGACGGCGACGAGGTCGGCAGCGACGAACCGATCGGGCCGCCCGTGCTGCTGGGCGACATGCCTGGGCGTCGTCCCCCGCCCTATCCGACGGGGGCCGCAGCGCGCACTTCATCCACGCCTGTCGGGACGGCCGCGTGTCCGCCGGGGCAGCCCTGCGTGATGCCTGCCGGCACGCTTCCCTGCCAGCCCGGGCAGGCCTGTACGCCGGGCCTGGTCGGGACACTGCCGGGCACGCTGCCCGACGGCGGCGCGCCCAGCATCTTCGGTGATGGCAGCGGCGTACGTGCTGCACTCAAGTCCACAGGCGATGAGGGATCCGGCGGAGGCTGGGGACTCGCTCCTATCCGCTGGGGTGGCTCCGTCGGTGTCCAGATGCTTCGTCAGCAGACGCAGGACAATAAATCAAACTGGTCGAACTACACCGGGATTTTCAACCTGCGGGGCGCGAGCTACATCTATGCGCCGTGGATGGCGCAGGTGGCAGCCAACCTCAGCTTTACGGGTACTCGAGGAACCAGCAGCGGGGAGGGTACGGGCAGCTTCAGCAACGACCAGACCTCGATCGTCGGCGGCGCGATGCTCAATCTTTTTCCTCAAAGCCGCTTCCCGTTTCTTGCAACGATCGACCGTACCGATAGCCAGGTCAATGGCAGTTTCGTCACGTCACCCTATACCAATACCCGCATCAACCTGCGGCAAAGCTATCGCAGCGAGAGTGGGCAGCAGAACGGCAATATCGGCTTCGACCGCAGCGTGGTAGAGCAGCGCTCCGCGGTCGGTACGGATACCGTCAACGCTGTCTATGGCGATTATTCGCACGCCTTCGAGAACCAGACGACCCAGATCAACGGCCGCTATGCGCAGACCGACCGCGATTACAACGGCGAGAGCTCGCGGCTGATGAACTATTACGCCCGACACACCTATCGCTATGAGGAAAACCTGAACCTCGAGACGAACACGATGTTCAACGACAATCGCTTGCGTTATCTGGTCAACAACTCGCTCGTCAACAGCAGCGGAAGATACCTGCAGATGAATTCGTCTGCGTCGTGGCGTCCCGAGGATGAGGAGATTCCGCTGGCGGTCACGGCGGGCGTGATGGTGCTCGATGCTTCAAGCAATTACCAGGGCGAGTCCAGTAAGTCGCAAAGCGTCTCGGGGAACATGTCCGCGACCTACGCCTATAGCGACAACCTGATGCTGATGGGCAGCGGCCTCGTCTCCAAGCTCAACAACAAGGGCAGCAGCGGCGGTCAGGACGTGCTGACGAACTTCGGTCTGGCTGCCAACTATGCCGGCACACCTCTCACATTTGGGAACTATTCCTATAACTGGAATGCCGGCAGCAGTGTCAATCGGCAATCGGGGGGCTCGTTCGGCAGCAACACAATGACCATGCTGCAGGCCAACCATTCTCTCGGTCGGGAAATTCCGCTTGGCGATCGCCAGTCGGTTCAACTCTCGGCGTCTCAGGGCGTCACGCAGAGCAACGACCAGATAATCGGCAATTCGACGACGCTCAACCATTCGGCCGGGTCGACCTGGCGATTCACGGCGGGCGACCAGACTTTCGGCTCGGTTGGCGTGACCTTCAGCGACAACCGGACGACGGGCGCCAACGAGGGTGACTATCAGTACATCTATCTGCAGTTGAACGGCAACGGCCAGCTGACGCCGCGTTCCTCCTTCAGCGTGAACATGACTGTTCAGTGGTCGATGCAGGACACCCAGACGCTGGTTGTGAACAATTCCCCATTTCTGGGAACGACTGCCTATTACACGGATCGCACCAGCAGAACCAGCATCTTCGGTTCGGCCAATTACTCGCATTCTCGTGCCTTCGACGTTCCCGGCCTGCGCTACAACCTTTCGCTGAACGCCAACACGCAAATGGGTGACGAGCGGCTCTACGGCAACGCAAACGGCAACCCCGAGCGCTACACCTGGTGGCTGGAGAATCGCTTCGACTACGCGATCGGCAAGCTCGATCTGTCGACCACTGGCACGCTGACCGAGGTAGGTGGCAAGAAAAATGCTCAGGTCTTTTTCCGAGCCACCCGGAACTTTGGAAAGTTCTGATTTTGCGGTAGGGCGGACACCCGGATCAATTGAGGAATTGCAATGAAGACATTCATGAAGGGGCTGCGGCGCGGCCTGTTTGCGAGCTTGCTGCTCGCGCTCTTCGCCGTGCTTTTCGTCGATGTGCAGGATGCACAGGCGGAGTACGGTGATGTGGTGATCAACAACCACTCCGACGCAGCCGGGATGCGCCCGGTCATCTTCCCGCACTGGTTCCATCGGGTCCGCTTCGCCTGCAAGGTCTGTCATGCAGACCTCGACTTCAAATTCAAGGCTGGCGGAAACGATATCAACATGGTGAAGATCATTGACGGGCAGTTCTGCGGCGCCTGCCACAACGGCGATATCGCCTGGTCCGTTGAAAACTGCAACCTGTGTCATTCCGCCAAGCCCGGAACGCCGACGCAGGTGCATGAAAGCACCATCCAGAAGCTGGCGCAGCCGACTGGCGCGCCCCAGAAGAAATAAGGTGCGGCCATGAAGAAACTGACACTCATCACCTCGACCCTCCTTGTGCTGACGGCGACGTCGGGCGCTCTCGCCGACGGCAAGGATGTCTATACCAAGGTTTGTGCCGTGTGCCATGCCGGCGGCATCGCTGCGGCCCCGCGCCTTGGCAATGCAGCCGACTGGGGGCCGCGCATTGCCGGTGGAATGCCGAAGCTTTATCAGTCGGCGCTGAAGGGCACGCCAAAAGGAATGCCAGCCAAGGGCGGCAACCTGACGCTGCCCGATGCAGACGTGAAAGCCGCGGTCGACTACATGGTCGCTGCAGCCGGCGGCGCCAAGCCGACAGCCGATGCCAAGGCAGAGTCGAAGCCCGAGGCGAAGAAGGAAACCAAGGCGGAAGCGAAGGCCGAAGCCAAGACTGAGGCGAAGAAGGAAACCAAGGCCGAGGCTCGCAAGGAAGAGTCGCCGAAGGCTGCTGCACCCGCAGCTGGCGCGCCAACGGCGGCAGCGGCAGCACCCGCACCGGCGTTCGGACCGCAAGGGGTCGTCGCGGCTGCCGGGGCCTCCGCGGAAGACGTCAACACCTTCAACCGGCTGCTCAAGCCGCCTTCTAAGCGCAACCTGCCGCCGGCGGAAGACGGGATCCATGATCCGACGAACGACGGTA